>CAINFN010000259.1 GCA_903848125.1 uncultured Bacteroidota bacterium | reverse complement strand
TGGGTGAGTTTCCAAATTCATACTGGAAGAACGCATCAAATTCGACTTCACGCAAAACAAATAGGCCACCCAATTGTTGCTGACGATGTATATGGTGATGGAGAGAAATTATTATTGTCCTCTATTAAAAAGAAGAATTTCAAATTAAGCAAAGAAGAAGCCGAAGAAAGACCCTTAATGGCTAGGCAAGCTTTACATGCATTAAGTTTGGTATTTACCTACAAAGAAAAGGAGCTCCGATTAGAAGCGCCTCTACCTAAAGATTTAACTGCTTGTTTGAAGCAATTAGATAAATGGAATAGTTAATTTAATCAGCTATTTCCCAGCCAAAATAGTCATTCGCATTATTGAAACAGATATCCTGAATAATTTTTCCAGTCCATGCTATATCATTTGGTAATTCTCCCTGTTCTATTTCTTTACCAAAAAGGTTACATAGTATTCTTCTAAAGTATTCATGTCTTGGATAAGATAAAAAGCTTCTTGAATCGGTTAACATCCCTACAAAGCGGCTCAAAAGTCCCATATTACTTAATGCATTTATTTGCTTTTCCATGCCATCTTTCTGATCCATGAACCACCAGCCAGATCCAAATTGAATTTTTCCTGCTACAGAACCGTCATTAAAGTTTCCAATCATGGAAGCCATTAATTCATTGTCGGCAGGATTTAAATTGTAAATAATTGTTTTGGCTAGCTTATCATCTGTGTCTAATTTATTTAAGAATTTAGATAAGGCAGCTGCTTGTGAAAAATCACCAATACTATCCCAGCCTGTATCTGGGCCTAATAAATTCAACATTCTAGTATTATTATTACGAAGCGCTCCTAAATGAAATTGTTGAATCCACCCTTTTTCCCAATCCCATTCAGCAAAATGTAATAGCATACAGGATTTGAATTTATTTTGCTCCAATATACTTACTTCCTTACCCGTTTTTACTTTGTCGAAAATAGAATTGATTTCCGCTCCTGTAAAATCTTCCACATAAATTTGCTCCAAGCCGTGGTCACTCACATTACATCCCATGGATGCAAAAAAATCATGTCTATTTTGTAAAGCATATAAATAATCATCAAAACTACTTATAGGAATTTTACTTGCTTTTTCTAACTTACTTAAATAAACAATAAAATTAGCTGCATTACTTATCTCCATAGCTTTATCAGGTCTGAATGCAGGAAGTACTTTGGTAGTAAATTCGCTTTCTTTAATGGCTTGATGATACGCCAATGAATCTATAGGATCATCGGTAGTACATATAACACGAACATTCATTTTTTTAATCAACCCCTGTGTCGAAAATGCCGGGTTTTGTAATTGTGCCGAAGCCTCATCATATATTTTTTTAGCTGAACTTGGATTTAATATGTCCTTAATGCCAAAATAACGCTGCAACTCTAAGTGTGTCCAATGATATAAGGGATTACGTAAAGTATATGGAACCGTCTCGGCCCATTTCATAAACTTTTCTTCGTCTGATTTATTACCAGTAAAATAAGCTTCTTCTACCCCATTGGTTCTTAAAGCACGCCACTTATAATGATCACCCGCCAACCATGCGGCTGTTAAATTTTTAAAATTTATATTATTGGCAATTTGTTCAGGTGCCAAATGACAATGATAATCTATCAAAGGCATTTTAGATGCAAAATCATGGTATAACCTTTCAGCTGTTTTATTTTGCAATAAAAAGTTTTCATCCAAAAAAGCTTTCATAATTCACTACTTTTTTTAAAGACTTACTCCACGCTTCCATGGAATAAAATCATCTTGGTTTAATAAAACTGCTTTAGGAATAATGTCTCCACTTGCAGCTTTAATGCAATACGCTAATATTTCTTCTCCCATTTGTTCAATGGTTTTTTCTCCATCAATAATTGGGCCTGTATCAATGTCAATAATATCAGCCATTCTTTTTGCCAATGCGGTGTTACTTGATACTTTAATGGTTGGACAAACTGGGTTTCCAGTAGGGGTTCCCAAGCCTGTAGTAAATAAAATGAGCGTAGCGCCAGATGCGGCTTTACCTGTTGTAGCTTCTACATCATTGCCTGGTGTACAAACTAATTGTAGTCCAGCTTTTATTGCTGGTTCGGTATAATCTAACACATCAACTATGGGTGCATTGCCTCCTTTTTTAGCAGCACCTGCCGATTTAATCGCATCCGTAATTAATCCATCTTTTATATTCCCCGGAGATGGATTCATATGAAATCCTGAACCCACTTTTAATGCAGCATCATTGTAAGTGGTCATTAAATGTATAAATTTTTGAGCTGCTGCTGGTTCAATCGTTCTATTAATTAATTCTTGTTCCACCCCACACAGTTCTGGAAATTCAGCCAATAATATTTGCCCCCCTAAAGCCACCACTAAGTCGGCGCAATAACCTACTGCAGGATTAGCGGATATCCCACTAAACCCATCACTACCTCCACACTTTACCCCAATACATAACTTGCTTAATGGGGCAGGTGCTCTTTTTAATTTATTTGCTTCTACCAAACCTTTGAATGTAGCTTGAATGGCATCCGCTAATAATTCAGGTTCGCTTTTGGATTGTTGTTGTTCAAAAATTAACAAGGGCTTATTAAAATTTGGATTACGCGCCTTGATATCTTTTTCAAAATCGGATGATTGCAAATGTTGGCATCCCAAACTTAAAACGGTAATGCCCGCCACATTGGGATGGTCAGCATAGGCTGCCAAGAGTTTACTTAAAATAGCTGAATCTTGCCTAATCCCACCGCAACCACCTTGGTGGTTTAAAAATTTTATACCATCAATATTTTCAAAAACTCGTTCTTTTTTAGATGTGGATGCTAAATTGATGGGAATAGAAATGTCCTTTCCCTCTTTGTAAGCGGTTAATAATTGATGGGTATATTGTTTGTATTGGTTAGATACTTCATACCCCAGTTCATTATGCAAGGCCTCTTTAATCACATCTAAATTTCTGTTCTCACAAAAAACAGTAGGTATAAATAACCAATAATTGGCTGTACCTACTCTGCCATCTGCACGGTGATACCCATTAAATGTTACATGCTGAAATTTACTAATGTCCGGCGCCTGCCAAGTATAATGATAGGGTTGAAATGCAAACGGTTCAGCTGCATGATGTAAGTTATCGGTGGTCATGCGAGCTCCAGCTTGCACATCCATAGTTAACTTTCCCACTAAAACGCCATACATAAAAATCGAATCCCCTTTTTTAAATGAAGTTGGGTATATTTTATGTTTTGCAGCGATATCTTCTATTGCAGTAACCTGTTCTTCTTCTATTGAAACCGTTGTTCCTTTTGGTATATTTTGTAGTGCTACCCAAACATTGTCTTTGGGATTAATTTTTAATACATTTTTCATATTCCTAAAATAGTTTTAAGGCCAATATTATTCATTTTTTCTGTCCAATCATCTACTTCTTCAATAAATTTCTGATGATTACAAAAATTAGCAGTGTCAATATCTTTATTGTGTTCTTTTTTCATATATAAAGCAAATGCTGCAAAGCAAAGTGTCATTTTTTCAGCTGGTTTGCTTTTAAGTAAAATATACTTTTCCATCAAAAACTGATTTCGCATTTTCATTTTTTCTTCAAAATTCATTGCTATACTTTCCCACTTATGTTGTATGAATGGATTAGAAAACCTTTCTAAAACACTATTAGCAAACTTAACTGCTTCATTTTCTGTAATGTCATCGCCTACTACACAAGGTGCAATTTCTTCTAAAGCCAATCCAGAAATAAAATTATTAAATGCCTTGTTTTGCATGGCTTGGATAACCGTAGTAAAACCTGCCATTATTGCTACTGCACAACTAAAAGTATGGGTGCCATTTAACAACCTTAATTTTAGATCTCTATACTTTACTATAGATGGAGCTACTACAACTCTATCATCTGCTGTAACAAAACAAATTTTAGCAATGGTGGTTGGTTTTTTTGCTTCAATAGCCCACAAAGCAAAAGGCTCACTGCTTATTAGTAATTGATCTTTATAACCTAATGTATTTTCCAACTCATGCATTTCAGTCTCGTTCAGTTTGCCAGGTACAATTCGATCAACCAAAGTATTACAAAAATCATTTGCTTCGTTTATCCATTTTACAAATGCTTCAGGCAAGGAATGTTGTTTGGCTAGCTTTAATAATATATTTAATAAAACATTCGCATTGTCTGGTACTAATTCGGTTGGAAGAATCACCCAACCTTTATTCAATGCTCCTTCAAAATGTTTCCATCTTGCATATAAAAGCGCCAATAGTTTAGCAGGAAATGAATTGGGCGCATCTGGTCCTAACAAATCGTTTGTGTCTAAAACCAAACCGGCTTCCGTGGTATTTGAAATAATTACTTCGATGTGCTCATTTTGAGCTAGTTCAATTAGTTGACTCCAATCTTTTTTAGCCTCCACCACTCTACTTATTGCACAGTTAATAAATGATTCATTAACTAATACACCATGATTCACTCCTCTTATACAATGGGTGAAAAGATTATCCTGTGATGTAAAATTGGCAATGTCCCCATTTGCAGTAGACTTAACAACAACTATTTTACCATTAAAAATGCCTCTTTCATTCGCATGATGAATAAAAAAATCTGGCAGCCCTCTTAGCAAAACACCAGTACCAAATTGCAATACACGTTCAGGCAAATCTTTAAACTTACCCTGCTTACTCAACAAATCATTATTCAATAAAGGCCAACTCATTTTACCGCTTAGGTTTTTATTTAGACTTATAGACTACGCCATCTTTCATTACAAATTGTACCTGCCCCATTAACTCAATATTTTTAGTAAGGTCACCAGGTACAGCAATAATATCTGCTAATTTATTTTTTTCAATACTACCTAATATAGCTTGTGTACCCATAAGGTCTGCAGCATTCCAAGTAGCAGCTTGAATGGTTTCAATAATGGGCATTCCAGCTTCAACCATATATCTAAATTCAATCCAATTTTTTCCATGCGCATATACACCAGCGTCCGTTCCAAAAGCAATCTTAACCCCAGCTTTATACGCTTTAGCAAAAGTAGCTTGCACTTTTGGTCCAATCTCCAAAGCTTTTTTGGTAACCATTGGAGGATAGTAACCAGGAATTTTAGCAGAGTCCGCAGAGGAACGTCCAGCAATAATAGTAGGTACTAAATAAGTACCATATTGTTTCATTAATGGAAAAACTGATTCATCCATTAAAGTACCATGCTCGATTGAACTTACTCCGCCTCTAATTGCACGTTTCATGGCTTCCACTCCATGACAATGCGCAGCCACTTTAAAGCCATAATCTTTGGCGGCTGAAACAATGGCGCGAACTTCTTCTTCAGTAAATTGAGGATTT
>CAINFN010000258.1 GCA_903848125.1 uncultured Bacteroidota bacterium | reverse complement strand
TTAATTTGTTTGTGAAAAGTAACCCAGCTACCAAAACTTAAAGTACTAAGTTGTAAGCCTGTCTTTCCCATTTTTCTATATTCCATACTAATTATTTTTGTGGATTAAAGCCACTGGTGTCAGAAATAATTGCATAACTATTTGACTGTGGTTTAAAAATATGAATGTCTGTTAAATTTTGATTGGCTTCTAAACCCTTGCCATAAATTTTAGAAACAGGGCTGTGTTGTTTTACAATCACATCCTTATCGGTGCTAAATTTACCTGTATTTTGATCCCAGTACATTTCTTTACTCCAAAGGGTATCGCCTAAAATATTGTATACCACTACTTCGTCTTTTAAAAATACTTTATTTTCATTTTCAATATAATGCGCATAATTGGCCGTCAACTTACTTTCTACATTTAAATTATCCTTATAAAAATCGGCCTTAACCGTATTAGGAAATTCTATCATTCTGCCTTTATCCTGTAAATACTTTTTCATCAATGGGGCAGTGAGTTTGGCATTTATTTTTCCATCGGCACTAATGTAAATGGCCACATCTTTACCAATATCAACACCTCCTTCACTGGTACTTAATGCTTTTACATCATTCACATTATTTTCGCAGGACAACATAAAAAAGCAGCTACCCATACAAGCAACTGCTAATCTAAATGTAGTATAAAATGAATTATTAATCATATTTGCGTTTACTAAACCAAACATCGCTAAGACTATATCCTACTGAAAGTTGGAAAAAGCCTTCTCTGTAATTGTTTACACCCGTGCCTCTTTGGCCAAATTGCATAGCTAAATTTAACAAACTAAATTGATAATCGTAAGAACGATATTTTCTAATTGGTAAAGATAGCCCTGTTGTAAAGGCAGATACCAATAAGCCATTGTGATCTATATTGACGTAATCTTTTCCGGTGTAAAAGCCTGCTCTATACACTACCGTAGACCAGAAGTTTTCATAATCATAGGCATTGGGACAATATTGAACCCCCATTCTTAACATCCATGAATTGGATAAGGCATCCTGTTGTCCGTAAAAAAGATATTTGTCTTTCCAAGCTCTACTTGAATATTCTAATCCTACTACCCACTGATCATAGCTTCCCCTTGCGCCTATTTCTTTTTTGTGCAAAGCGAAACCCGCAGTATAAAGTGCAGGTAGGTTTATTTTTCCTGCCGTATTGATAGAACTTAATGCGGTATCTAATGGGGTTTGACTAGTACTTGTGTAACTTCCGGTATTTCTTACCATATCTTGTTGCGCACTCATGGTTTGATCTAAAGTTGCAGTTGCACCTATACTTAATGAATATTCGGTTCTCTCATTTAGTTTAGGCCTCTTGATACTGTAGATAGGAAACTCACTTAATACACCAAGATGTAAAAAAATGCCCCCAAAGACGGTATTGGTACTGGATAAAGATTGAGCGAAATAAGTGGAATCTGGATTGTATTGAAATGTCTTAATATTTTCAATGTTTTTTCTTCCAAAATTATAGCCAGTATTAAAACCAGCGCTTACATGTTTCCATGCTTTTCCCAATCCAAAAAATGCTTGGTTAAGTCCTCCTTGACC
>CAINFN010000257.1 GCA_903848125.1 uncultured Bacteroidota bacterium | reverse complement strand
GCGCCTACCATTTGCATGGTTTTAATTAAAAAACGATTGCTAAACATAGCCAATCGAATGGTGTTGTCAATACTTATAATCACAATGATGCATAAGATGATGGACAACACTAAAAATATAAATCCAATTTTAGTAGCCCGCTCATTTAAGTTGGTGACTAAGCTTTTTGGATATTGAATATCAGCAATTTGATTTTGAAATTCATTTTCAATGGCGGCAGTTATTTTATTTAAACTGTCAATATTAACATAGGCTGCTTTGGCAAAAAAGTCGATGCTTTCTGGCAGTGGATTAACGTCTAATATTTTAGCCCAATCTTCATTATTTTCTTTATTCCAAATGGCTTTTGCCTTTTCTTTGTTCACATATTCCACGTTTTTTGCATAATCTTGACTAGCAATAAACTGTTGAATTTTGCCCACTGTATTTTTGTCTGTACTGTGTATGTAAACGCTAATTCTAATATCTTCCTTGAAATTATCCCCAATAGAATGTAGGTTTAAAAATAGCCACCCCATGATGCCCATTATAAACAATACAATAGCCACCCCAATAATGCTATAAATATAGTTGGGTTTACTACGTTTTAGAGAAGAGGATCCGGTGGCTGGCATTGCATTAAAATTTTACTTGTTCGCTTTGCAAATGTAGGGTTTTGCACGCTAATGGCTTACATTTGCAGAGGGTGAATTAGGACAATTTTTTATCAAATTGGGGAGGACTCAAATTTTGGTTAAATAATTGTTAGTATTTGACCCTTTTTAATTAGAAAAAATAAGAAATGGAGTATCAGTTTAGGGCCATAGAGAAAAAGTGGCAAACTAGTTGGAAAGAAAAAAAAGCATACCAGGTTAGTAACGAAAGTAGCAAGCCAAAATGCTATGTTTTGGATATGTTCCCTTATCCAAGTGGGGCGGGTTTGCACGTGGGACATCCCTTAGGTTATATTGCTTCAGACATCTATAGTAGATATAAAAGATTAAAAGGGTTTAATGTTTTACATCCTATGGGCTACGATGCTTTTGGTTTGCCTGCTGAGCAGTATGCGATTGAACACGGAGTGCATCCTTCTAAAAGTACGCATGACAATATTAATAATTTTAGAAAGCAGTTGGATAATATTGGATTTTGTTATGATTGGGATAGAGAAGTGAAAACATGTGATGCACAATATTACAAATGGACTCAATGGATTTTCTTACAATTGTTTAATAGTTATTTTGATAAAACAGAAGCTAAAGCAAAGCCTATTGTCGCTTTGATCAATGCTTTTGAGTCCAACGGAAATTCAAATCATACTTGTCCTGGTGATAGTACTTTATCTTTTACAGCTAGTGATTGGAAAGCCTATTCAGAAAAAGAAAAGCAAGCAATTTTAATGAATTATCGTTTGGCTTTTTGTGGCTACGGTGAAGTGAATTGGTGTGCCGCTTTGGGTACGGTATTGGCCAATGATGAAGTGATCAATGGTTTAAGTGAAAGAGGGGGACATCCGGTGGAGAAGAAAAAATTACGTCAATGGTATTTGCGTATTACAGAATACGCAGATAGATTATTAACTGGATTAGAAACCATCCAATTTAGTGAGGCTATGAAGGAAATGCAGTCCAATTGGATTGGAAAAAGTTATGGCGCCGAAATAGATTTTTCAATTCATCAACAAGAGGGGGCATTAAAAGTGTATACGACCAGGCCTGATACGATATTTGGTGTTGATTTTATGGTGGTGGCTCCAGAACATGCACTTATTGAATCTATCGTTCCAACTTCGCATAAAGCCGAAGTAGAAACCTATATTGCTTATGTAAAAAGCAGAAGTGAAAGAGAGCGCATGGCGGAGAAAAAAATTACGGGATGTTTCACTGGGGCCTATGTTGAAAATCCATTTAGTAAAAAATTAATTCCCATCTGGATTTCAGAATATGTATTAGCAGGTTATGGGACTGGGGCAATTATGGCAGTGCCTTGTGGGGATGAACGTGATTTTAAGTTTGCTCAACATTTTAATATTCCTATTACCAATATTATTGGTGATGCTTTTAATGGGGTGGATGCCAATCCTACCAAAGAAGCTAAATTAACCAATAGTGATTTCTTAAATGGGGTGGTTCAAAAAGAGGCCATTGCTATTGTGAATGATAAGATGGAAGCAATGGGTATTGGTAAAAGAAAAATAAATTACAAAATGCGTGATGCTGCCTTTAGCAGACAGCGTTATTGGGGCGAACCATTCCCCATTAAATGGGTGGATGGTATGGCATATCCGATGAGCGAAAATGAATTGCCTTTGTTGTTGCCCGAAGTAGATAATTATTCACCAGGTCCAGAGGGGGAAGGGCCATTAGCAAATATTGAAACCTGGAAAGCGGCTCATTATGAAACCAATACCATGCCTGGATATGCGGGGAGTAGCTGGTATTTTATCAGGTATATGGATCCAACCAATGATCAAGAATTTTGTAATCGTAAAGTGAGTGATTATTGGGGGCAGGTAGATTTATATATTGGAGGAACAGAACATGCAGTGGGTCATTTATTATACAGTAGAATGTGGACCAAAGTTTTATTTGATTTAGGGCATATTGGTTTTGATGAGCCATTTAAAAAATTATTGAATCAAGGAATGATTCAAGGAAGCTCAAGATTTGTGTATAGGATTCGTGGCACCCAAAAATTTGTTTCAGCTGGTTTAATAGCAAAGCATGAAGTGGATGCATTGCATGTAGATGTGAACCTAGTGGATGGGGTGGAACTTGATATGGAAGCTTTTAAAAAGTGGAAGCCTGATTATGTCCAAGCAGAATTTATTTTAGAAGAAGGTAAATATAACTGTGGGGTGGAAGTGGAGAAAATGTCAAAGTCTAAATTTAACACCGTCAATCCTGACGATTTAGTAGAAAAATATGGCGCTGATACTTTTAGAATGTATGAAATGTTTTTGGGTCCAGTAGAACAAAGTAAACCATGGGATACCAAAGGAATAGAAGGAGTGCATCGCTTTTTGAAAAAATGTTGGCGATTGTTTTATGATGATTTAAAAGGAAAAGTGTGGAATGAAGACAAGGCTACTGATGCAGAATTAAAAGTATTGCATAAGGCCATTAAAAAAATTGAAGAGGATACAGAGCGTTATAGTTTTAATACTGCCGTAAGTACTTTTATGATTTGTGTCAATGAATTGGCCGATTTAAATTGTCATAAAAAAGAAATTTTAGCGCAGTTGGTTGTATTATTAACTCCTTATGCGCCCCATTTTGCAGAAGAATTATGGCAGGCCTTGGGTAAGGAGGGCTTGGTGGTAGATGCAGCCTATCCAATATTTGAAGCAAAATATGTTACAGAATCTGCCAAAGATTATCCAGTAAGTATTAATGGAAAGATGAGGGCTACTATTTCTATTGACTTGTCAGCCAGCGAATCAGCAGTACATGAAATTGTGCTTTCAAACGAGGTGGTCAAAAAATGGGTAGGGGACTCGGCCATTAAAAAAATAATTTTTGTCAAAGGAAAAATGATCAATATTGTTATTTGATCTATTAAAATTAAACTATGTCCAATCCAATTTTAGACAGTACGAATAATTTAAATCCCTTAGATAAGGAATTTGAAAATAGCATTCGCCCTAGAGAAATGGATGCGTTTGCAGGGCAACCTCAATTAATTGAAAACATAAGCATTTTTATAAAAGCTGCAAAAATGCGTGGCGAAGCATTAGATCATATTTTATTTCATGGACCTCCAGGTTTAGGAAAAACTACTTTAAGTAGAATTGTAGCCAATGAAATGGGTGTGCAAATAAAAGAAACATCTGGTCCAGTAATTGAAAAGCCAAGCGATTTAGCAGGCCTTTTGACTAGCCTAGAACCCAATGATGTATTGTTTATTGACGAAATTCATCGTTTGAGTACGGTGGTGGAAGAATATTTGTATGCGGCTATGGAAGACTACAAAATCGATATCATGATTGATAGTGGTCCCAATGCAAGAAGTATTCAAATTAATTTAAATCCATTTACATTAGTAGGTGCCACCACCAGAAGTGGTTTGTTAACGGCCCCTTTACTTTCTAGATTTGGCATTAAATCAAGACTAGAATATTATCCTGCTTCGGTCATTGAAAAAATTATTTTAAGGAGTGCGGGTATTTTAAATGTAAATATTGATAGCCATGCGGCAGGTGAAATTTCAAGACGAAGTAGAGGCACCCCCCGTATTGCTAATGGCTTATTAAGAAGGGTTCGTGACTTTGCTCAAGTGTTAAATGATGGCAAAGTGGATATAGGTATTACACAGCATGCCTTAAAAGCTTTAAATGTAGATGAACATGGTTTAGATGAGATGGACAACAGAATTCTGTTGGCCATTATTGAAAAATTCAAAGGCGGTCCAGTAGGCATCACTACCATTGCCACTGCTGTTGGGGAAGAGTCGGGCACCATTGAAGAAGTGTATGAACCTTTTTTAATTCAAGAAGGGTTTTTGCAAAGAACACCGCGTGGCAGGGAAGTGACAGACAAAGCCTATAATCATCTAGGAAAAAAGCCAAATAGAGGGGCTTCCAATAATCCAGAATTATTTAGATAATCGAAAAATTGGTTCAATAAAAAAGGTCCTGATAAGCTTACACTTTCGGGACCTTTTTTTATAGTTTTCTATTGATTGACTAGACTACTACCAACCTAAAACCATTACCGTGTATGTTAACGATTTCAATTTTGTCATATTCTTTTAAGTACTTCCTCAATTTGGCAATGTACACATCCATGCTTCTTCCATTAAAGTAGGTATCACTACCCCAAATTTTCTTTAATGCATTTTCACGCGTCAATAAATCATTTTTATTTTCTGCCAACATTTTTAGCAACTCATTTTCTTTAGGAGAAAG
>CAINFN010000256.1 GCA_903848125.1 uncultured Bacteroidota bacterium | reverse complement strand
TATTAAAATAGACTAATTCAATTTTTTCTTTAAACTTGTAATTTGATCCTGTAGATTATTCACTACACCGGCTAATTGATCCACATTCCACATAGGTTGCGCCCCTGCTTTGTGTATGATATAAACAGCTTTCCATATTTCTACAATATCGGTTGCATTTACTTGATATGGCTCGTATAAAGGATTGTCACTCAACAAAGTAAGCTTATCCTCTTTACCAGTATTTGAACGATCATCATTGGTAATAATTCGCTTGTATACCACCCCATCTGCATTAGAAACTACGATATAAGTATTGCTATTTTTTACCTCCTTAAAGCTTCCTACCTTCTCTCCCACAATTACGCTTCCACTTGGCGTAGGCAACATGCTATCCCCTAAAATTTCAAAAGCACGGTAATCACCTGGCGCCAACATCGGTAAAGTAAATGTATTCAACTCATCTAAAAATTCAGGGTCGGCATAGCCAGCAAGATACCCTGCCGCAGCCTTCACAGGTACAAAAGTGACCATAGATGCCAAAGAAATAGTCTTATCCGATTTCAAGGCCCTACGACGCTCCATATAGTTATTATTGGAGCCATTTGAGTCGATGGATCCATCCCCATTGGCTGCCAAAAGGGCTAAATCCTGAAATAAAAATTCCTCCAAACTAATTGAGAACTTAGCACAAATGGTTTCCATTACTTCCAAGCGAGGCTCGGCACGCTCCTCTTCATAAGCCCCGACTAAGGAACGCTTAATTTGAAGCTGATTGGCCATCTCTTCTTGTGTCCATTCGCGCTGCTTTCTGATGTACTTTAAATTTTTTCCTGCGTATGACATAACTAATGATTTTAGTGCAATATACTAAATATTTTAGTATTACCAAATATTTTTAGCATTTTCTTTATTTTGTTGCGCAAGCCTATCTTGGTAACTTGCATTATGGCAAAGTTGAAAATAGAAAAACCTGTTATTTTAATTACAAACGATGACAGCATTAGCGCCCCAGGTATTAAAGCTTTAGTAGAAGCTGTAAAAGACCTTGGAAAAGTAATTGTGGTGGCCCCAGATAAACCACAAAGTGGTATGGGACATGCCATTACCCTAGGACAGCATTTAAGACTTCAAAAAGCACATATTGTAGACGGTGTAGAAGCCTATACCTGCAGTGGTACCCCAGTAGATTGTGTAAAATTAGCAGTTGATAAAGTATTACACCGCAAACCTACCATTTGCTTAAGTGGCATCAATCATGGAGCCAATCATTCTATTAATGTCATTTACTCAGGCACCATGTCCGCTGCATTGGAAGCTTCCATTGAAAGCATCCCAAGTATTGGATTTAGTCTTTTAGATTTAAGTATCGAGGCCGATTTTACAGCAGCGCAACATTATGCACGCATCATCGTCAAAAAACTATTGGCAGATAAAAACTTGGACAAGCACCTTTGTTTGAATGTAAATATCCCCAACGTAGCCACTTCCTTAATCAAAGGCATTAAGATTTGCAAACAATCCTATGCCAAATACGATGAAAAATTTGTGGTGAGAACCGACCCCCATGGTAAAAAATATTATTGGCTAACTGGTGAATTTGTCAACTTTGATAAATCCAAAGACACGGATGTATGGGCACTAAAAAATAATTATGTGAGTATGGTACCTGTCCAATTTGATTTAACGAATCATCTGATTAAAGACAAACTAAGTAAAAAGTGGAAATGGTAAAAGACAATTACATAGTAGGTGTATTAGTAGGTTTAATGATGCCCTTTTTAGGTTTCCTCATTTTTTACCAATGGAAATTTGGTGCTTTTACATTGGCTGAATTTTTAGAATTACTCAATCGTCAAAAATCAATTTTATCTGCGATGATTAGTATTTCTTTGCTGATCAATGGCGCTGTGCTTACTTTCTTTTTTCAAAAACAAAAAGACAAAACTGCTAAAGGAATATTTTTCACCACCTGTATTTACGCAATCATAGCCATTGCGTGTAAATGGTTTTTATAAATGAGGTATTATATTATTGCTGGGGAAGCCAGCGGCGATTTACATGGGGCTAATTTAATTAAAGCCCTAACCACTATGGACAACAATGCCGTTGTGCAATGTTGGGGTGGCGATTTAATGCAAGCGGCTGGTGGTAAATTGGTAAAGCATTATCGAGACCTTGCCTTTATGGGCTTGGTAGAAGTATTGTTTAACTTAACGACCATTGTTAAAAATATTCGTTTTTGTAAAAAGGACATCAACGCATTTGCACCTGATGTTTTAATCTGTATCGACTACCCTGGTTTTAATTTAAGAATTGCCAAATGGGCCAAGCAACAAAATTTAAAAGTGATTTATTTTATTGCGCCACAAGTATGGGCTTGGAAAGAAAATAGAGTGCCTGCCATGCGCGCAAGCATCGATAGATTATTATGTATTTTGCCTTTTGAAAAGAAATATTTTAAAGATAGATGGGATTGGGACGTAGATTATATTGGCCATCCATTAATGGAAGTATTGGCAGCACAAATGAATTTACCACATCCCTTACCAGCTTTACAAGAGGAACCAATCATAGCATTATTGCCAGGCAGCAGAAAGCAGGAGATTGAAAAAAAGTTACCCATCATGTTGTCAGTGGCCATTCATTTTCCTGGCCATCATTTTGTGGTAGCTCAAGCTCCAGGCATAGATGAAAATTGGTTTGCATCACTCATCAAGCATCAACCCAATGTGCATCTTGTCAAATCAAGCACCTATGCGCTTTTACAACATAGTAAAGCTGCCTTAGTGACAAGTGGTACTGCTACCTTGGAAACTGCATTATTAGGCGTGCCCGAAGTGGTATGTTATAAGGGTAATGCCATCACATTAGCCCTAGCAAAATATTTTGTAAAAATAAAATACATTGCCTTGGTTAATTTAATCATGGACAAGGAAGTAGTTAAAGAATTGATTCAAGAGCAATTAAATACTAAAAATTTGGTAGAAGAACTCACAAAATTATTAGAAGATACTACGACTCAAAAAAACATACAAGCCGATTATCTAGCGCTAAAAAATAAATTGTATTCTGGAGAAAAGGCAAGTGAAGTAGCCGCTGATATTATACTACAAACACTTCAGCATCAATAGGACTAGTGCTTGAAATAAGGTAGCAGTAAAAATTTAAACAACATTACTAGTAAGGCTACTAAAAACATAAGCAATGAAATTCGATTCATGCCATGCATCGCTTTCATCATACCTGATCTTTCTTGATTAGGATCGCGTTTTACAATAAATAAGTATTCCCCTATTTGTCTTAAAAATTTCATAGGTTTCTTTTTTAGATTAAATATAAAATAAATTAAGCTTGCTTAGCTAACCAATTTTTTAAATGCGCTGTTATCTGAACTGATTCAATAATAAAACCATCATGCCCATATACGGAATCAATGGCTACCAAAGTTGCTTTTGGCATATGCTGTTCCATAAATCTTTGTTCATCTAATGGACATAAAATATCACTGTTAATACCAATAATAAAACTTGGTATTTGAATAGATTGAAGCGTAGCAATTAAATCACCGCCTCTTTTTCGAGCCAAGTGATGGCTATCCATCGACTTTGTCAATAACCAATAACTATAGGCATTAAATCTTTTTACTAATTTATCGCCTTGGTAATTGATATAAGAAGAGGCTTTAAAATTGTCAATTTTTTCCGGATCCTCGTCGGTTTGTTTTTCTTGAAAAATACCATAATTGCGATAGGTTAACATACCAATAGCACGCGCTGCTTTTAATCCTTTTGCCCCAGCATTGGGAGTGGGTTCATTCCAAGTACAATCGGCCTCAATGGCTAATCGCTGTGCAGTATGTACCGCCACACCCCAAGCACTTTCTGAAGGTGAAGTAGCAATTAAAAACATTTTTTTAATAATGGTGGGTTCATAGATAGCCCATTCCAATGCTTGATAACCACCCATGCTTCCACCCAATAATAAATCAATGGCTGGGATGGCTAAATGTTTACGTAATAAAATATGCGCTTGTACCATATCACGTATGGTGACTGTAGGAAATTGCTCAAACCCAATGGAAGTACCCACAATTTCACTACTTAAAGGCCCTGTAGATCCATAGCAAGAACCAATGATATTAGCACATACAATAAAATAATCTTCAGGATTAATTAAAGACCCAGGCCCAATAAGTCCCTTCCACCAATCAGCGGCATCAGAATTGGCTGTTAAAGCATGACATACCCAAGCTACTTTTTTACCTGGAGCATAGTCACCATAAGTATGGTAGGCAATTTTAAGTTGCGGTAAAATCACCCCACATTCTAACCTAAAAGGGGCGTCATAATTATAAACCAATGGTTCCATTTTTTTCAAATTCTAGTGCAAAGTAACTATCTATTTGAATTACATTTGCATAATCATTGGAATTTATATTTCAATTAACTAACAATTATTATTTTATGGCTAAGATGATCGTAACAAGGATTAATGATGGCTTTGCTTTTAATGCAGTAGATGAAGCCCATAATACCATGCGAATGGATATCCCTGCAGAGCAAGGAGGCCATGGAACAGGACTTAGACCGATGCAAACATTACTAAGTGCCCTAGGCGCATGCAGTGGTGTTGATATTGTGATGATTTTAAATAAACAAAAAGAAGTCATCGAGTTTTTTGAAATGGAGATAGATGGTGAACGTGAAGCCAATAAAGAACCAGCATTATGGTCCACCATCCATGTCATTTTTAAATTAAAAGGAACCATGACCAAAGAAAAAGCAGAAAAAGCTTGTGCCTTGTCCATGGATAAATATTGTTCAGTTGCTGCAACGCTAAGAGCAGCTGGAGCCGTCATTACTTGGGCCGTTGAAATTGGCTAACAGTAAGCGTGATAATTTGTAAGCACTTTAAAATAATTGTATGAAGCATAAACAATCAAAATTAATAAGAACTAGAGCAGACCGTACGCCCGAAAAAGAGCACTCCTCTCCTATGTTCCTAACCAGTAGTTTTACTTTTGATAATGCCGAAGACATGCGTGCCGCTTTCGCTGATGAAACGGACGACAATATATACAGTCGTTTTTCTAATCCAACGGTACAAGAATTTGTAGATCGTTTGTGTGTGTTAGAAAATGCAGAAGCTGGTTTTGCTACCGCATCAGGAATGAGTGCAGTATTTGGCTCTTTTATGGCTTTGTTAAAAAAAGGTGATCATCTTTTGTCTTGTAATTCTATATTTGGAAGTACCCATACCGTGGTGTCTAAGTATTTACCAAAATACGGGATTGATTTTAGTTATGTTGGTGCCAGTGCTACAGCGGCCGAATGGGAAGCTGCCATTACACCACAAACAAAAATGATTTATATAGAAACGCCTACCAATCCTGGAGTAGACGTAGTTGATATTGCAATGCTAAGTACCATTGCCAAAAAGCATAATTTAATTTTAAATGTAGACAATTGTTTTGCTACGCCAATTGGCCAAACGCCTATCGATTTAGGTGCGGACTTAGTGGTACATTCTGCTACTAAATGGATTGACGGACAAGGCCGTGTTTTAGGAGGCGCCATTGTAGGTCGCAAAGATTTAATTCATGAGATTTATTTATTCTGCAGAAGCACAGGACCTTCTTTGTCACCATTTAACGCTTGGGTTTTAAGTAAAAGTTTAGAAACTTTGGAAGTAAGAATGGAAAGACATTGCAGCAATGCCTTATTTGTTGCTGAAAAATTAGAAGG
>CAINFN010000255.1 GCA_903848125.1 uncultured Bacteroidota bacterium | reverse complement strand
GAAATTTCTAATCAAACTATTTTAATCGTGAAAGACTTTGCTGAGAAAAATGAAATTAAAGACCAAAGCAGACTTTGGGAATATCAGATAAAAGAACTCTTTCATCGCATTGGTAGTTAGCACTACATCGCATTGTTCAAAAAATTAGACATACTAATTCTTAAGGCTTTTATAGGGCCTTTTTTGGCAGCACTCACTATTTCAACATTTGTGCTGACCATGCAATTTTTTTGGCTATACATAGATGACTTAGTGGGTAAAGGCTTAGACATTTTAACCATCTTAGAATTAATAGGATTGGTTTCTGTAAGTACGATGACCACTGCTTTTCCATTGGCTTTACTTTTTTCTTCCATCATGACATTTGGAAATTTAGGCGAAAGCTTTGAACTAATTGCAATTAAAGCAGCAGGCATTCCTTTGATTAGATTTATGCGCCCTTTGTTTCTATTTACTGTTGGCTTAGCTGGTGTCGCATTTTTATTTGCCAATAATATTATTCCAGTTACTCAAATGAAGCTAAGCAATTTGAAGTACGAAATTATTGTAGCTAAACCTGCTATTGATTTAAAGGAAGGCGTTTTTTTTGATAAGATTGATGGGTATGTAATAAAACTTGGGAAGAAAGAAAGCAATGACAGCGTGATGCACAATATTGTCATATTTGAAAAAAAATATGGCCTTCAAGATAATTTTATCATGGCAGATAGAGGCGTAATGAGGGTTTCACCCAATAAAAAATTTCTAGAATTTATCATGTACAATGGTTGGCGCTATCAAGAAAGAGGCGGAAGGGGCACTACCAATACTGAATTTACTAGATTGTATTTTAAGGAATATAAAAAAGTATTTGATTTGAAAACTTTTGGAATGAATAAAAGCAATGAAATTATTTATGACCCAAAAATGTTAAGTGTTCGACAACTGGGTCATGCCATCGATTCACTTCAAAACAAAGATAGTTTTTACATCAAAAAAATAACAACTGATATTGCACCTTACCTTAGATTTTTAGTCTATAAAGACAGCAATCAAGTTTTTTTAACACAAAACAAAAACAAGCAGCTTGCTAGTTTTAATCAAATCATTCCAGACTCGTTGCAAAGCAATGTAAGTGAATCGGCTGGTTATAAATTTCCTGCTATACAAACAAATATGTTGTTGTTGAATGAAGTTTATATACAAAATCAAGTAGCCACCTCATTACATGCAATGGAATGGCATCGTAAGTTTACTTTATCTTTTGCTTGTATCGTACTTTTTTTAATTGGTGCACCATTGGGTTCTATCATTAGAAAAGGAGGGTTGGGTACACCTCTGATTTTAGCCATTATATTTTTTGTATTCTTTTTCTTGCTCAATAATTTCGGTGAAAAATTTGCTAAGTCTGGCGAATGGACGGCCTATTTTGGAATGTGGATGTCGTCCTTGGTGTTGATACCAATTGGGCTGTTTTTAACCTATAAAGCCATGCGTGATTCGCAGCTTTTTAACCAAGAATTTTACTACCGCCTTTTAAATCCAATTAAGGTAACTTTACGTAAGTATTTTAAAAAATAATACAATCAACATGCAAAACCGTCGCCAGTTTCTTAAAACATCAGGTAAAGCAGGTATAGCCATAGCTGCCCTACCACTTACTTCTAAAATAAGTTCAACATCAATTGTAAACTTAAAAGAATTCCAACAACAAGCATTGCCCTATGGATATGCCGCATTAGAACCTTTTATTGATGCCATGACCATGGAAATACATTACACTAAACATGCAGCTACTTATGCTAAAAATTTAGCTGATGCTTGTATTGCAGAAAAAGTAGATCCTACTACCACCAGCTTACCCGAATTGCTTAAAAATATTTCACATTATTCTCCTAAAATGAGAAACAATGCAGGTGGTCATTATAACCATGAATTGTTTTGGCAAATAATGAAACCAGCACCGGCTACTACACCAAGTGGTAAGTTGTCTGATGCGATCAATAAAACATTTGGCTCTTTCGATGCCTTCAAAACCGCGTTTGGTGATGCAGCAAAAGCAAGATTTGGAAGTGGCTGGGCTTGGTTGCTTGTCAAAAATGATGGAAGTTTAGCCATTAGCTCTACACCTAATCAGGACAATCCATTAATGGATATAGCAGAAACAAAAGGCGCTCCCATCTTAGGTTTAGATGTATGGGAACATGCTTACTATTTAAAGTATCAAAACAAACGTCCCGACTACATCAACGCATGGTGGAACTTAGTGAATTGGGAATATGTTCAGAAAAAATTTGATGAAACAAATCAGGCTTAATTCATTTCCAATTCTATCCCTTGCAAAAGTCAAAACAAAATTTAAAGATTCAGTTTTTTGTAACAAGTTTAAGTATCATCTTATTTGTACTTAAATTTATTGCTTATTTCATGACGCATTCTTTGTCTGTTTTATCAGATGCATTAGAAAGTATTGTGAATGTCTTAGCAGGTTTAATTGGACTCTATAGTTTATATATAGCTTCAAAGCCTAAAGACAAAGACCATCCTTATGGACACGGCAAGGCCGAATTCATTTCAGCAGCATTTGAAGGAAGTTTAATTATTACAGCAGGCTTTATAATATTATATGAATCTATCATTACCTTTTTTGAACCCAGTACCTTACATGGACTAGACAATGGTATTTGGATTTTACTTTCCACTGCAGTACTAAATATGGCAGCAGGCCTTGGCGCAAAAGCCATTGGAAAGAAAAATAAATCTTTAGCATTAAGCTCTAGTGGCCAACACTTATTAATTGATAGCTACACTACTTTTGCAGTAGCCATTGGCATAGGCCTAGTTATTTATACTGGTTACAAAATGATTGATGCAATTATTGCTATTGGCATGGGCTTATGGATTATTTACAATGGGTATAAAATTATTAGAGAATCGCTAGCGGGTATTATGGATGAAGCCGACCTAGCCTTACTAGAAGAAGTCATAGCAGAAATTAATTTATCAAGGAATGAAAAATGGATTGACCTGCATAATTTAAGAGTTATAAAATATGGCGCTTTAATGCATATCGACTGTCACTTAACGGTGCCTTGGTATATTAATGTGAATGAAGCGCATAGTGCAGTGGATGATTTTACTGGGCTTATAAAAAATAAATTTGGAGACAGTGTGGAATTTTTTGTGCACACCGATGGCTGTATGCCTTTCAGTTGTCCTATTTGCACCATTGAAGCCTGTGAAAAAAGAAAGTCGCCCTTTGAAAAAAAATTAAATTGGAATGTAGAAAATGTTTTATCAGATAGTAAACATCAACTAGCATAAAAAAAATAAATAATTTATTTTAAATTATAGAGTATGAAAGGATGGACCGAATATCAAGAAAAAAATAAAGAACGTTTTTTACAAGAGCTATTAACATTGCTACGCATCCCTAGCATCAGTGCAAAAAGCGAAAACAATGCCGACATGGTAGCCTGCGCAAAAGCAGTGGAAAAATCCCTTAAAGAGGCAGGGGCTCCTATCACAAAAATATATGAGACAAAAGGGCACCCGATTGTTTACGCAGAAATTAATGTAGATTCAAGTTACCCAACCGTATTGGTGTATGGTCACTATGATGTACAACCAGCAGAGCCATTGGATTTATGGCATAGTAGCCCATTTGATCCAACTATTAAAGATGGTAAAATATTTGCACGTGGGGCTTGCGATGACAAAGGACAATTTTATATGCATGTAAAAGCATTAGAAATCATGAGCAAGACAAATTCGCTTTGCACCAATATAAAATTTATCATTGAAGGAGAAGAAGAAATAGGCAGCCCTCATTTAGCAGATTTTGTAAAAACACATACCGAACTTTTAAAAGCAGATGTCATATTAATAAGTGATACTGCTATGATAAGTATGGATACGCCTTCTATTGATATTGGGGTAAGAGGGTTGAGTTATATTGAGGTAGAAGTAACTGGTCCTAATCGCGACTTGCATAGTGGTGTATATGGTGGAGCAGTAGCCAATCCAATTACTATTTTATCTAAAATGATTGCCTCTTGTCATGACGAAAATAACCACATCACCATTCCTGGATTTTATGAAGATGTGATTGAAAGTACAAGCGCCGAAAGAAAAAAAATGGCCGAAGCTCCATTTGATGAAACTGAATTTAAAACCGATTTAGGTATACAAAATGTTTGGGGGGAAAAAGGATACAGTACCAATGAACGCACGGGCATTAGACCTACTTTAGAAGTAAATGGAATTTGGGGTGGTTATACTGGTGAAGGCGCTAAAACAGTTTTGCCTTCTAAAGCATTTGCAAAAATATCTTGCAGATTGGTACCCAATCAATCATCAGAAAAAATTACGGCCATGGTATTGGCCCATTTTAAAAAAATTGCACCAGCCAATGTTACTGTGCATGCATTTGAACACCATGGAGGCGAGCCTTATATTACTCCAATAGATTCACACGAATACCAAAGTGCAGCAAAAGCCATTGCGACTACTTTTGGCAAAGAACCCATTCCTGTTCGAGGTGGAGGAAGTATTCCTATTTGTTCTTTGTTTGAAAAAGAATTGGGATTGAAAATTGTATTTATGGGATTTGGTTTAGACAGCGATAATTTACATAGCCCCAATGAAAAATATGATATTGTCAATTTTAACAAAGGCATAGAAACCATTCCTTACTTTCATCAATTTTTTGCAGCCAAAAAAGCATAATGCATGAAAGGTCCAGTGGTAGCAAAAACAGAAAAACAAAAACTAAGGCTAGATAAATACCTCTGGTCTATTCGTGTTTTTAAAACAAGAAGTCAAGCAACCGAAGCCATTGATAAAGGGCGTGTGAAAATGAAAGGCGAAAATGTTAAAGCTTCCCGCAATGTGGTGATTGGTGATGAATATGAAGCAAGAACCGAGCATAAGAATTGGGTCATTAAAGTAACTCAATTATTAGAATCAAGAATGGCTTATACAGAAGCCATTAAATATTATGAAGACTTAACCCCTATCGAAGAATTAGAAAGGGTAAGACAGGTGGCGGCCACTTTCCAAACTGGAAAGCGATTGAGTAAAATTGGAAGGCCCACTAAAAAAGACCGACGCGATTTAGGTGAATTATTAGATTAAAAAAAGTCCATAGGTTTCTTTTATCTTTACAATATGACCATTGAAATTTTAACAGTATTGCCAGAACTATTAACCAGTCCCTTTGAACATAGTATTATGAAAAGGGCGCAGGAAAAAGGTCTGTTGACAATTAAATTACATACCCTTCGAAAATGGGCCATCAATAAACATGGACAGGTAGATGACTACCAATATGGCGGAGGCGCAGGGATGGTGATGATGTGTGAACCTTTGGCGAATGCCATTGATGAATTGCAAGCAACAGAAAAATTTGATGAAATTATTTTTCTGACACCTGACGGAAAAACATTTGATCAAAAAGAAGCCAATGCGCTTTCTTTAAAAAACAGAATTTTAATTATTTGTGGTCATTATAAAGGAATTGATCAAAGAATTCGCGACTTATATGTTACGCGTGAAATTTCTATCGGAGATTACGTTTTAAGTGGAGGTGAATTAGCTGCAGCTGTTTTAGTAGATGCGATTGGCAGAATTATACCAGGCGTTCTAAACGATGAAACCTCGGCATTAACCGATTCTTTCCAAGATAATTTATTAGCCCCGCCAGTATATTCAAGGCCAGCCAATTTCAAAGGCCTTGAAGTACCCCCCGTTTTGCTTACTGGGGATCCTAAAAAAGTGGAGAAATGGAGGCAAGAGCAGGCTTTAGCTAGAACCCAACAGCGCAGGCCTGATTTATTAAGTGGAGAATAAACCACTTATCCTACTTTTTTACAAAATTTTCCTAACTTAATAAGGCAGTATTCATTTCATATAGGATATTTGCACCCTCATGAAATTAACGCGCATTGTATCTATTTTTATACTACTTCATTCAAGTAGTGTAACAAATGCACAAGCAATTAATGATTACCAAAAAGATTTTCAATTAAATATCCAACCTACAACAAAACAAATTATACTAGATGGTATTTTAGATGAGCCAGCCTGGAAATCGGCAATTGTTGCTAAAGATTTCACCAAAAAATACCCTAATAATATTGGCCCCCCTAAACAACAAACAGAAGTACTAAGCACTTATGATGACAAGAATATTTATTTCGCTTTTAAAGTATGCTCTAAAGAAGAACAAATAATAAAAAGTTTAAAAAGAGATATTGGCTATGATGGAAGTGACGGTATTGGTATTTTACTAGATCCGTTAAATCAAAAAACAAATGGATTTTTATTTGTTGTTACTGCAAAAAATGTTCAATCCGAAGATCAGCTTACTACCAATAGCGAAGATAAATTAACCTGGAGCTGGGATACTAAATGGAACTCTGCTACTAAAATGTATGCAGGCTATTGGATTGCTGAAATTGCCATTCCGTTAAAATCTTTAAGGTACAATGACAAACAAACCTTTTGGGGCGTGAACTTTTTAAGGGCCGATATGCAAAGCAATGAATACAGTGCATGGACCAAAGTGCCGCCTAGTTTTAAATCCTATGATTTAGGTTATGATGGTAT
>CAINFN010000254.1 GCA_903848125.1 uncultured Bacteroidota bacterium | reverse complement strand
GAATAAGTGCAAGTTGCTGCCGTTTCTTTATCCATTGTTACAATGGCAATAGCGTTTTCGGTTGCTCTTTTGATATTTCTCGGATAGGCTTTTGCTGTTGATATTTGAATATCAATCATAGCTTTGTCTTGTTGATAGATAGTTTCAATGTTTTCTATCGGTAAAATTGTAATTTCTTCGTTTTGCATTTTTGTTTATTTTATTTTTGTTTTATGAAATATGTTTAAAGTGCGATTTTAGCCGTATGAAAAATCGAGCAATATCTTCATCGTTATTTGCGTATATCCTGTATATGTCGACAAAGCTAACAATAGCTTGACTATCCGCAAACAAACACCAATCCGAGAAGTTATCGGAGCCGCTCTTTAATTCTTTTTGTAAAGAATTATTCATTGCGGCAAAGTAAAAATTTATCTCCATTTTTATTTATTTGTTTTGGTTAATAATTTCCTGTAATTCGATTTCGGTTTTAAAACCTTTTAAGCCGTCTTTTTCAACTTCATAAACCCATTCAGCTTTTAAAAATTCGTTTGTAGCTTTTTCAACTTGCTCATTTTTCTTTTTGTCTTTGCATAATATTTGTCTTACTTTTGATAAGCCAAATATAAACAACGCTGCTCTATAATCCAATTTTCTATATCGCTTTGAATTGATACAATAACCACAAACTATTTCGCCAATCTTAAACTTCGAAGGGTGTTTGATTTGCAATTCGAGTTCTGCAACTTTTTTTCTCTCGGCTTCCAATTCCGATTCAAGTTGTTTGATTTTTTTTCTTTGGCTTCTTATTATCGAATACACGTAAATACCCGAAATAATCGTATTAAACAAAAACGCAACAACAATCGCCGTTAAGGTTACTTCTATATTATTCATTAGTTTATCGTGTCTTTGATGTTTTGAAATAAGATATGCGCTACCTCGATTTGAATAGTTTTAGCACCCAAACTCGCCAATTCGTTCACGATAAGAATTTTCTTATCACGTTTTTTGAGCATGTCACTGGTGTAATCAGCCCTGAATTTCGCATTTGAAACTTGTTGTTCAAGCTGCGCTTTTGTTGTGTGTCTTGTGTTTGCCATTTTTTTGTTTTTATTGGTTAGTTGGTTAAAAAATAAAGTTCACCATTTTGTTGAATTTTATCGCAATACTCTTTTGCTTCTTTGTAATCATCTTCGGTATGTAATGGTTGTAGGTTTTCGGCAGTAATAAAATACGGAGATAGTTTTTTGTTGTAACTATCCCAATAGTTTATTAAAAAATTGCCATTCATTCGCCAAATTATTGTTCCTTGTTTCATATTATTTGTTTTTATTGGTTATAAAATTGTTATTAGTTCAGAATTTTCTTTTAAATCAAAAAAATTATCCAAGTTGCCAAGTTGATAGCACTCCTTCAAAATTTCAAACTCGTTATAGTCAGCCCAATATGAGTTATCAATGCTCCATTTTAGCAAGTCCAGCCCCATTCTATATTGCTCTCTACCGTATTGCATCATTTCATCGTTAAGCGCATACAAGCTAACTTGATACGGTGCTTCTTTTTCGACTGCCGCAAACACGTAATTTTCTCGTTTTAAGAAGTCCGAATAAAAAGCCGCACTAATAGAGTACCCGTATTTGTAAACGCTTTTTTTGAACTCTTTTGAACTTGAATCCAAGCAGCTTTTAATGTCCACTATTGTGCTTTTCGTTTTGCATATCGAATCTGGTCGCATCTTTATTTGCAAACCTGTTTTTTCGTCTTCCGTATAGCAACTTAATTCGTAATAGCTATTGGAGATTAAATCGGTTAGCGTTTTATTTTTTCTCGCACTTTCGGCAACTGCATTTACAATCGTCATTTCGTCAGCTTCGATAACAGTTTTGCCTTTGTTATCTTGTTCAAATTTTTCGTAATATTCTTTGCCGACTTTTGTTCTTTTGTCTAACTTAGGGCAAATTGCAAAGTTTGTATAAAACATTTCTGGCTCAAGTATCATTTCGTGAATTGCGCTACCAATAGCGAAAAATCTCTCACGGTCAGTTTTCGGTTTCAGAAATTTATTGTAGTAGTAATACTTC
>CAINFN010000253.1 GCA_903848125.1 uncultured Bacteroidota bacterium | reverse complement strand
GAAACTTGCATGTCCTACAGCAAAGTTGACAATAGCATCATTTTCTGCTTGAGAATAACCCAAGTTCTTTAATGCTTGTGGTACTGATTGGTTGATAATTTTAAAGTATCCACCGCCTGATAATTTTTTAAATTTCACTAAAGCAAAATCTGGCTCAACCCCTGTGGTATCGCAATCCATTACAAGACCAATGGTTCCTGTTGGAGCAATTACAGTTGTTTGTGCATTTCTATAACCATATTTTTCTCCTAATTGAACTGCATCATCCCAAGCCTTTGTTGCAGCTTTCAATAAATAATCAGGAGTATATTGAGCTTTAATTCCTTGAGGTTTAATTTCAATACCTACATAAGCACCTTCTGCATCATAAGCAGCAGCGCGGTGGTTACGCATAACACGTAACATGTCTTCTTTATTTTCTTCGTATCTATCAAAGGCGCCTAAGAAAGAGGCCATCTCTGCAGATGTCTTATAAGCCACGCCCGTCATGATGGCTGTGATGGCACCGGCAATACCACGTGCTTCTTCACTATCGTAAGCAATACCACTTACCATTAACATAGAACCTAAGTTAGCAAAACCTAAACCTGTAGTTCTGTAGTCATAAGACAATTGCGCTACTTCTTTAGAAGGAAACTGTGCCATTAAAATAGACACTTCTAATACAGTCTGCCATAATCTTGTAGTATATTCAAAACCGGTTACATCAAAACTATTGTCAGACTCGTTGAAGAATTTTCTTAAGTTAATTGAAGCCAAGTTACATGCTGTATTGTCCAAGAACATGTATTCAGAACATGGGTTAGATGCATTAATGCGACCCCCTTTAGGACAAGTATGCCACTCGTTAATAGTAGTGTCATATTGTGTTCCAGGATCGGCACAACGCCATGCAGCATTTGCAATTTGATCCCATACTTCACGCGCAGGGATAGATTGCATCACACGACCATCGGTACGTGCTTTTAATTCCCAGTTGCCATTTTCAGACAATGCTTTAAAGAAGCTATTTGGAATACGCACCGAGTTGTTTGAGTTTTGGCCAGACACGGTTGCGTAGGCTTCACCTTCATAACTATTATCATAACCAGCCGCAATTAAAGCAGCTACTTTATCTTCTTCTTTTACTTTCCAGTTAATGAATTCCATTATTTCTGGATGATCTAAATCTAAACAAACCATTTTAGCAGCACGACGTGTTGTACCACCACTTTTAATCGCACCTGCTGCGCGGTCACCAATTTTTAAGAAACTCATTAAACCACTTGATGAACCACCACCAGATAATTTTTCGTTGGCTCCTCTAATTTGAGAGAAGTTGGTTCCTACGCCAGAACCATATTTGAAGATTCTTGCTTCTCTTGTCCATAAGTCCATGATACCGCCTTCGTTCACTAAATCATCACTTACACTTAAAATAAAACAAGCATGTGGTTGAGGACGCTCGTAAGCACTTGTTGATCTTTTTAATTTTTTATCGGTAGGATCTACATAGTAATGACCTTGTGCACCACCTGTAATACCATAGCTCTCATGCAATCCTGTATTAAACCATTGTGGCGAGTTAGGCACACAAGCTTGATTTAATATACTATATACTAATTCTTCATAGAATACTTGCGCATCTTTCTCTGTTTCGAAATAACCATAACGCTCCCCCCACACTCTCCAACAATTGGCCATACGATGTGCCACTTGCTTCACCGTTGTTTCACGACCTAATGAACCATCTGGTTGTGGAACACCTGCTTTTCTAAAATATTTTTGTGCAAGAATATCTGTCGCAATCTGACTCCACTGTTTCGGTACTTCGACATTCGTCATTTCAAACATTTTCTCACCATTCGGATTTTTGATAACGCTATCTCTGTAGTCGTATTCAAATTGATCAAATGGAGAAACATTTTCTTTAGTAAATAGGCGAGAAAATGCTAAGCCTTTTTTTGTTTTTGTAGTAGCCATGGTCGTATTCTATTTTGGATGTTAGTGGGTTATCCCACTAGATTATGCAAAAACCTTGATGGGTATACGAAAATATCTTTCTATAACCACAATTCATCCATTGAAATATCAACAGCTGTGGAAAAGAATTGTGAACAATTTTAAACCCTATGTCCGGCTTGATTTCCGTGATTTATCCCCACCACCCGTTAGTTTCTTAGAAAAAAAAACCTTGGATTATTGTATTTTTTTGTAATAAATAGAGTTTAGCCTATAAACATATAATTTAATTGGATAATTTTGAGGATTCCAACAAAAAGATGCACCTTTCGGGTGTAAACAAATGACCCAAAATATATACCATACCATTGCAAGCGGCAAGGCAAAATCTTACAAAGCTTTTGCAGTTTTAATTGACCCAGACAAGCTAAATGAACAACGTTTACTAAGTACTATTGAGATTGCGGTTAAAGCAAAGGTTGACTTCTTTTTTGTAGGAGGAAGCTTGGTAGTGACGGATACTTTAGATAGTATGGTCGCTACCATAAAAAAACATTGCAGCATCCCTGTTGTATTGTTTCCTGGATCACCTGATCAAATTACGCCCAAGGCGGATGCTTTATTATACTTGTCTTTAATTTCAGGGCGCAATTCAGAATTATTGATTGGACAACATGTTATTAGCGCTCCCTTTGTAAAGCAAAGCGGTTTAGAAATTATTCCTGTAGGATATATGCTAATTGATGGTGGTTCCCCTACTACTGTTTCTTATATTTCTAATACCAACCCCATCCCTGCAAATAAAAACGATATTGCCATTTGTACCGCTATGGCGGGAGAAATGTTAGGGCTTAAATTGATTTATATGGACGCCGGTAGTGGTGCTTTAAAAGCCATTTCGACCGCCATGATTCAAGATGTGGCAAAACACATACAAATACCATTGGTCGTTGGTGGAGGCATTACAACTGCCGAGAAAGCGAAGGAAAATTGTCAAGCAGGTGCTGATATTATTGTGGTAGGCAATGCGGCCGAAAAAGACCCTGTTTTAATAACGGCCATTGCAGACGCCATTCATAGCTTGAACAAATAAATAACGTTTTTAAAAGCTCATCATTTCCTTAAACTTCACGGTTTGACGACGGCTGATTTCGATTTTTTCTCCTCCTTTTAATTCTACTAATAAGCCCCCATTAAAATAGGGTTCTATTTTTTCTATCCAGTGTAAATTAATGATGTGTTTTCGATTGGCTCTAAAAAAGACGCGGTCATCTAGCCTATCTTCTAAGGCGTTCAATGATTTTAAAATAAGTGGCTTATTGGTATCAAAATACACTTTTGCATAATTGCCCACACTTTCAAACAATCTAATGTCTTGTAATTTAACAAACCAACATTTTTCACCATCTTTCACAAACACTTGATCTGTTTCAGAAAGCGGCCCACGCATATTGCCTGACAAACTAGCCTGCTCCAATTGCATTTCGGCTTGCAATTTTTGAATAGCATCTGCTAATCTTTTAGGGTCGATTGGTTTTAATAAATAATCCAACGCGTTTACTTCAAATGCTTTTAAAGCAAATTCATCGTAGGCGGTTGTAAAAATTACCTTGGGTGATTTTTCTAATTCAGCCAATAAATCAAAGCCTGTTTTCCCTGGCATTTGAATGTCTAAAAAAATAAGATCGGGTCTAGCTAAATCAATTTTTTCTATGCCTTCGTCCACATTGCTAGCTTCGTCAATAATTTGAATTTCGGAATGCTCTGCTAATAATTTTTTTAACTCATTTCGAGCTAATCTTTCATCGTCAATAATAATTGCTTTAATGGGCATCTTTTATTTTTTATGGATAGAAATTGGTATCGCTAGTTTTGCAGTGACTTGATTGGGTGTGCCTTGGAAAATTTCAAATAAAGCCTGCCCTCGATATAAAATATTTAAACGCTCTCTAGTGCTTTGTAAGCCAAAGCCATCCTTCTCGCCTACATTTAATATACCCGTATTTTGAACCAGTAAGACATGTTTTTCCTGATCAAATTTGGAAATAATTTTTATAGTACAATCGCCAGGTTGTTTGCCAAGGCCATGTTTAATCGCATTCTCCACCAAGGTTTGTAGCATCATGGGTGGCATTTCATTGTCGAGTGTTTTTGTTTCAACTTCATACTCCACAATTAATCTGTCTGCAAAACGGATGTATTCTAGTGCTAAATAATCTTTTACGATTGCCAATTCTTTTTCAAGGGTGGTTACTTCAATTTTATCAACCTGAATACTACTTCTTAAAATATTGCTCAATTCGGTGATGGCTTGTCTTGCTCGTTTAGGTTCCTCATCCACCAATGCACGAATACTGTTTAAGGCATTAAATATAAAGTGCGGATTAATTTGTGACTTGATCGTTTTTAATTCCAGTTCTTTAATAATGGTTTCTAATCTTACCTTATTTACTTCTTCAGAATTGGTGAATTCAATATAATGCCACAAAACATAAACCGAAACCCAAACTAAAAAAATAGGCGTATCAAATAACAAACTAAATAAAATTCTTTTACTTACCCTAGCGCCATTCCAAGTAGATACGATATTATGTATTGAAAAAACAAAATGATTGGGTACTCCATTCGCAGCATCTCTGTCCCTATCAAATAATTTAAAAATTTCAATTAAGGAGCTATTGATTACACTAAACAACCCTGCAAATAGTATAATAAGTAAAAATATTTTCCACCATTGATTACTTGGCGTAGGGGGCCTTAATGATAGTTTTACCATCGACTTTCGAAGTATATGCGTCAATAGTATTCCTAAAATAATGGTAATGAGTAGCCTGGGATAAAATATCAAGCTTAATTGCTTCTCTAAGATGTAAGCAAAAAAAACAATGGCTAGGCCATAACTAAACCAGCCTGCAATTTGACAAATCCAATAAACAGAAGCATTCTTTTTCATCTATTCCAAATTTACTCCTATTTGCTTGGTTATTGGCCCGCCCTTTGGATAATTGGTGAAATACTTGGGTAGATGGTAATTTGGCTCATTTTTCGCTTTAAACTTTTGTTGAATATTTATGTTATTAACTTACTTTTACAATACAATTATACTGAATGCATAGTGAGGCTGGCCCTTTATTGAAATTGATTGATTCTCCGGAGGACTTAAAAAAGATTCCGAAGGAAAAACTACATCAAGTATGTGACGAATTACGCCAATATATTATTGATATAGTGAGTGTGCATGGCGGCCATTTTGCAGCTAGCTTAGGCGTGGTGGAATTAACAGTTGCCCTTCATTACATTTACAATACCCCTTATGATCAATTGGTTTGGGACGTAGGTCATCAAGCTTATGGACATAAAATATTAACAGGCCGAAGAGATGAATTTATTACCAATCGCAAATACAACGGATTAAGTGGTTTCCCTAAAAGAAGCGAAAGTGAATACGATACATTTGGCGTGGGGCATTCTTCAACTTCTATTTCTGCTGCCTTAGGTATGTCAATGGCTGCAAAATATAAAAAAGAAAATAGAAAATCGGTAGCCATCATTGGAGATGGTTCCATGACCGCTGGTATGGCCTTCGAAGCCATGAATCACGCTGGTGTTGCGGATAGTGATGTGTTGATTATTTTGAATGACAATTGCATGAGCATTGATCCAAATGTTGGCGCGCTAAAAGAATATTTAACGGACATTAGTACGTCCCCCACCTATAATAAAGTCAGAGATGAGCTTTGGCAGTTGATGGGAAAATTACCTATTGGAAAAACATTTACCCGCGAAATGGCTTCTAAAGTGGAAGCAGGTTTAAAAGGGGTGGTTTCTAAAAGCAGTAATTTATTTGAAGCTTTAAACCTACGTTATTTTGGACCTGTTGACGGTCATAATATTGCCAACCTTGTAGACACTTTAAAAGATTTAAGAGAAATACCTGGTCCAAAAATATTACATGTACTTACTGTTAAAGGAAAAGGATTTGCTTTGGCTGAAAAAGATCAAACCAAATGGCATGCGCCTGGTTTATTTGATAAGCTAACCGGTGAAATTATTAAGAAAAAAATTGAGACGCCTCAGCCACCTAAATACCAAGATGTATTTGGACATACCATTGTTGAGTTGGCTAAGTTGAATAAATCCATCATGGGCATTACCCCAGCCATGCCTAGTGGTTCCTCTTTAAAGTTTATGATGGAAGCCATGCCTGACAGGGCTTTTGACGTAGGTATTTGTGAACAACATGCCGTTACTTTAAGTGCAGGTTTAGCCACTCAAGGCGTCAAAGCATTTTGCAATATCTATTCTTCCTTTATGCAAAGAGCCTATGATCAAGTAATACATGATGTTGCTTTACAAAATTTACCAGTTGTATTTTGTTTAGATAGAGCAGGGCTTGTAGGAGAAGACGGACCTACCCACCATGGATGTTATGACATCGCTTTTTTTAGATGTATCCCTAATATGATTGTTTCTGCTCCAATGAATGAAGTGGAATTAAGAAATTTAATGTACACCGCGCAACTACCCGAAACCAATGCGCCCTTTGTTATTAGATACCCAAGAGGCGAAGGTGTTTTAGTAGATTGGGAAAAGCCATTTGAAAAAATCACTATCGGAAAAGGGCGCAAATTAAAAGACGGCAAAGACATTGCTATTTTAACTTTTGGGCATCCAGGAAATTTTGCACAAACTGCCATTAGAAATTTAAGAGAAGATGGCATTGACCCTGCACATTATGATATTCGTTTTGTAAAACCAATTGACGAAGATTTACTGCATGAGGTTTTTAAAAATTATGATAAAATTGTTACAGTGGAAGATGCTACTGTTGTAGGCGGAATGGGTTCGGCGATTTTAGAATTCATGAACGAACATAATTACAGTAGTAAAATTACCATCTTAGGTATACCAGATAGCATTGTAGAACATGGCAGTTTAAAAGAATTGTACCATGAGTGTCATTACGATGCCATGGCCATTGCAGATGCAGTAAAAGCTTTATTGGGCAAGCAAATACTTACGGAAGTATAAAATTTACTAAACTTACTTAGTTCAAACTAGGATCAAAATCTCCTAAGTTTTCAGGCTCCGCATTAGGTTGAATAGGATCTTCTTTGAATGATTCTAAATTAGGCGTTTCATAAGAATCAAAATTATCTATATGCCCGGGTTCTAAATCATCTTCTCTGTTTTCATTCCATTCAATGATAAAATTATTACGACCCTCACCCACCATTAACTTCATATATTTTTGTTGGGATAATTCCAATATGGATAAGAATAAAAATAAAGCATGTACTCTATCTTGACAGATGTCAAATACTTTTTCAAAGGCCACTGTCTTCCCTTCTCTTACAATATCTAACAAATAAGCCCTGCTGCCTTCCATGGTATAGTTATATCTAACTACTGTATGTACTGGCTTATTCTGACGATCTTGCAAACGCGTCATCACTTTTTCAAAAGATTTCATCAACTTAAACAAGGTAACCGTTTGTAATTCGGTGCCCTCTGCCGCTTCTTCTCCTACCATTGACATTTCTTGTTGAATATTACCACGCTTCATCATTAGCATTCTAAGCGCTTCCAAGTCGGCCATTTGCACTGCCGCTTCCTTGTATTTTTTATACTCTAAAATTTTATCGATTAATTCTTGTCTTGGATCAATTTCATTTCCTAATGCATCTAATTCTTTACGAGGTAATAACAGCTTTGCCTTGATGCGCATTAAAGTAGAAACAAATAATATAAACTCACTACTTAATTCAATGTTCACTTTTTCTTGATCATGAATAAAGTTTAAAAAATCATTGATGATTTTTGTAATCTGAATATTGTAGATATCCATTTCATCTCGCTCTATAAAGAAAAGCAGAAGGTCAAAAGGACCTTCAAATTGGTCCACTTTAATAGAATAATTCGCTTGCTGATTCATGTGCACAAAGAAAAGGAATCAAGGCTAATTTATAGCCAAATGGCCAAGTATTTATCCACTTTTATAAAAAATCAAGCATCTTTACCCAAAATTTAGCGCATGAACAATAAGTTCATCGATTGGGTCATATTTTGCCTTCTTGCCCTCATTTGGGGCAGCTCCTTTGTGCTGATGAAAGAAGGGCTCACCCAACTTTCGCCCTATCAGGTGGCTGCGCTCCGCATGCTGTTTGCTGGACTTGTTTTATTGCCTTTTGCCTTTAGGGCGCTAAAAAAAATACCAAAAGAAAAAATGGGTTTGGTGCTACTTTCTGGAATCATTGGAAATTTTATTCCCGCTTTTTTATTTTGTATCGCGGAAACTAAAATTGATAGTGCACTAGCAGGTATTTTAAATTCATTGACGCCTTTGTTTACGATTTTAGTGGGCTTGTTTTTTTTCAAAATAGCCACCAATACCCAAAAAATGGTAGGCATCTTAGTGGGCTTTATTGGACTTTGCTTGCTTTTTGCAGCGGGCAAAAATATTAGCTTTGAAAATGTAGCTTATGCCTCCTTGGTTTTATTGGCCACTTTTTTTTATGGCTTAAATGTAAATATGGTAGGTAAATTTTTACAAAATATTCGTGCCCTCGACATTGCCTCTATCGCCTTTGTTTTTTTAATCATTCCTAGCGCCTTTATTCTTTATGCCACTGGCTATTTTAATCTAAATTTTAATAACCCTGCCATAGTTCATGCCACCTGGAGTGGTATTTTCTTAGGGGTGGTGGGCACTTCCATTTCTTCCATCCTTTTTTATATACTCATCAAAAGAGCTGGTATTATTTTTGCATCGATGGTGACCTATGGGATACCTATAGTGGCCGTGGCCTGGGGAATTTATTTCGGAGAAACCATTTCTATATTACAAGTGGGTAGCCTGCTTGTTATATTAGCAGGAGTATATATCGTAAATAAGCCCCGTCACTAAATAGTAACAGGGCTTACCTTTCAAAAATATTAATTGAGTAAAATTATTTAAACCAATTAAGTTTAATCAGTCATGCTCTTTTAGATAGTCATGATCTCTTTTTCTTTTGACTCTAAGTGTTTTTCAACAAGCGATATATGCTTATCAGTAATTTGCTGAATCTCATCTTCTGCCCCCTTACATATATCTAAACTGGCGCCCTCTTTTTGTAGTTTCTTAACCTGCTCTATGTGATCGCGTCTTATATTTCGAATAGATACCTTACTCACTTCTCCTTCGGCACTTGCTTTTTTAACCAATTCCTTTCGACGCTCTTCGGTCAATGGAGGCGTAAACAATCTTATTTGTACCCCATCATTTTGAGGAGTAATGCCAATATTGGCAGCCATAATTGCCCTTTCGATGAGTGCTAACATGTTCTTTTCCCAAGGTTGTATACTAATCGTTCTGCTGTCTAAAATCTGCACATTACCCACTTGACTTACTGGCGTTGGCGTACCATAATAATCAACATTAATCCCTTCTAAAATGGAGGGAGAAGCTTTGCCAGCTCTGATCTTAGAAATCTCTACTTCTAAATGATTGATGGCCTTTTTCATGCCATTTTCGGCATTCACCGTAATTTTCTTTAATTCTTCAGACATAATTGAATTATTTGAGTCTTCAAAGCTAAGCAAATCATAGAATTGCGCACAAGTCTTTTTTTAGCTTTTACTATTTTTTCGATGCTTTTTAGACTATGAATTCTATCTTTGCCATCACTATTATTAAACTATTATGGCTACTACCGATTTAACTAAAATTGCTTCTCAAATTAGAAGAGACATCGTAAGAATGGTTCATGCTCAACAAAGTGGTCACCCAGGTGGTTCTCTAGGATGTACCGACTTTCTTACTGCACTTTATTTTAATGTGATGAAAATAGATACCAACTTTTCAATGGATGGTAAAAATGAAGATCTTTTCTTTTTATCAAACGGTCATATATCTCCAGTATTTTATTCTGTATTAGCAAGAGTTGGTTATTTTGAAGTAAAAGAATTGGCCAGCTTTAGAAAAATAAATTCTCGTTTACAAGGACACCCTACTACTCATGATCATTTACCCGGTGTGCGTATTGCAAGTGGGTCCTTAGGTCAAGGCATGAGTGTTGCCATTGGTGCAGCGCTTACTAAAAAATACAATAAAGATGATCGTACCGTTTATTGTTTACATGGTGATGGAGAATTACAAGAAGGACAAATTTGGGAAGCAGTGATGTTTGCAGCCCATAATAAAGTAGATAATTTAATTGCTACCATTGACGTAAATGGCCAACAAATTGATGGTCCATTAAGCAAAGTTTTATCATTAGATAGCTTGGAAGATAAATTCAAAGCATTTAATTGGACCGTATTACATATGGATGGACATAATATGGACAATATTTTAGAAACCCTTGCTAAAGCGAAATCATTGACTGGTAAAGGAAAGCCAATTTGTATTTTAATGAAAACAGAAATGGGCAAAGGAGTTGACTTTATGGAAGGCAGCCACGATTGGCATGGTATTGCTCCTAACGACGAGCAATTGGCTAAAGCTTTAAGTCAATTAGAAGAAACTTTGGGAGATTATTAGTCGACTAACTTATCTTTTCAAACAAACGATCGGCTGCTTTGCGCGCTGGCATCCAACCTGCAATGATAGCAATAGTAATTACTAAAAATACGATGGCTATATAATCTATTGCCATAGGTTGTACAGGATAGTAATCTATAATAAAAGAATTACCTCCTAGTTTAACTAAGTGAAAAGTATTTTGCAGCCAGCAAAATAAACTTGCCAAGCCCCCGCCAATAAAGGCGCCCACAAAGGCCATTATACCCGAAAGCATTAAAAATATTTTCTGAATGTCCCAAGGTCTAGCCCCCATGGCATGCAACACATGTATGTCCTTTTGCTTTTCCAAAACCAACATGGTTAATGCACCTACTAAATTAAAAGAAGCCACAATCATAATTAATGCAAGAATGGAAAAAATAATCCACTTTTCCATTTGCATAATTTTATACAAATCCATGTTTTGTTGAAATTTGTTCTTGACATCAAATCCTGGGCCAAGTACCTTTTTTAAATGTGCAACCACTTCTGCTTCGGCCTTGGGTTGCACTGCAAGCTCAATAGCCGTTAATTGATTAGGCGATAAGTCAAATAAATATTGTGCAAACGCATAATTCGTAAATACATACTGTTCGTCAAACTCTTGCTGTACCGAAAAAGCGGCAGATTGAACTGCATTTAAAGTGTTTAACTGACTTAAATTAGTAATTGATTTTCCTGATCTATTGACGGCAAATAATTGCATTGTATCCCCGATATATCTTTGAAACAATCCTAGTTTTTGTTCAACGCCTACCCCCATTACCAACTTAGGGGTATCGATATTCCCAATAGCATATTGCCCTCTTTTAAGATAGCCACTTACATGATTAATATGAACATAAGTTGAATCTACTCCTTTTACCATCACTACTGCTTGCAGATTGTCCTTTACTATTAATGCCCTATTTTCTACTACTTTACTAACTGCTTTTACCCCCTCTATTTTCTGCACCAAACTATAAGTGCTATCTGACAATGTAAAGAATTTTCCTTGTACTGGTGTAACACGCACATCAGCATAAAAATCAGCATACAACCCTTTTACAAGATCAGTAAATCCATTGGATACACTTAATATCAAAATAAGTGCTGCAGTACCTATCGCAATAGCAAATACACTTACCCATGCAATAATTTGTATTGCTTGAAAAGCATACTTGCCTCTAAAATAACGCCATGCAAATAAGAAATGCACTTACAAATTTTTTAGGATTTCGTCCATTTTGAAAACATAATCTAGTGTATCGTCTAAATAAAAATGCAAAACAGGAATACGCCTTAATTGATGTTTCATGGTATCAGAAAGATGCTTCTTGATTTCCCATGCCTGCGCTTGGATTTTCTTAAAACACTCATTCGTATCCTTTACTTGAAATAGACTAATATAAATTCTAGCCTCCAATAAATCCGGAGTTACTTTTACAGAGGAGATGGAAATCATCCCGCCTTGCAAGTTGGTTAGGCCTAATTTTAAAAATATATCGTTAAGGGCAGATTGTATCGCCCCAGCCACCTGTTTTTGTCTTTTTCCTTCTTCCATAATCAAAATAGTTGATTCGTTGTAAAATTAGTTACTTTGCTGATTATTCTGCGGGAATAATTTTGAATATGAAGAAATTTATTCGCATCATTAGTTATATCAGAGAATACAAGGCCTATATGGGCTGGTATAGCCTATTTATTACCTTATCAATTGTATTTGGCTTATTCTCCTTGGGGATGCTGATGCCATTTATGGACCTTATTTTTGGCAAAACCGAATTGATAGGTGTTGTTAAAACAGCCACAGCAGGCAATGGCTCAAGCAATATCAAAGATTTGGTGTATGGATTTTTACAACAAAGTATTACTGCGCATGGTAAAGTACAAGCCCTAGGTTGGATTTGCCTTTTTATTGTCATTACCGTTTTATTAAAAAACATATTTCTTTATTTATCTTTTTACTTTTTAGCGCCGATTCGAAACGCAGTAACCAGAAAATACTCAAGGCTATTATATGAAAAAATATTACAATTGCCTATTGGTTATTTTACAGAGCAACGCAAAGGAGATATTTTAAGTAGATCTTCTAATGATATTGCTGAATTAGAAAACTCTGTAATTGGCGCTTTAGAAGGTTTAATCAAAGAGCCTTTAAATATTTTAGGAATCCTTATTTTCTTATTCATAATAAGTGTAAAGCTTACGTTATTTGTTTTTTTATTTTTACCATTAGCTGGATTAATTGTAGGACGTATTGGTAGAAGTTTGAAAAAGAACACCAATAAAGCACAAGTAAAATGGGGTGAAATTTTAAGCCAGATGGAGGAAACTTTAACAGGCTTAAGAATTATCAAGGCCTTTAATGCAGAAGGTAGAGTGAAAAAACAATTTTTTGCATTAGTAGATGAAATTTTCCATATCAAAAATAAAATACTAAACCGACGCGATTTAGCTTCTCCAGTTTCAGAAACCTTAGGCGTAATTATTTTATGTGGTGTTTTATGGTTTGGTGGTCAATTGGTTTTAAGTGGAGAAATATTGTCACCAGGCTCTTTCATTACTTATGTTGCTTTATTTTCTCAAATTATTAATCCTTCAAAAGCCTTATCCCAAGCGGCTTACAACGTAACTAGAGGCAATGCTACCTTAGACAGATTGAATGAAATTTTAGAAGCACCTTTAACCGTTGAAGAAATAGCTAAGCCTATTGTACTTGACACATTTAAAGATTGTATTGAATTCAATGACGTTCAGTTTTCCTATCAAGATACTGCCATTTTAAAAAATATAAACCTCACTATTAAAAAAGGTAAGTCAGTGGCATTGGTGGGCTCTTCAGGTGCTGGTAAAAGTACCTTAGCCGATTTAGTACCCCGCTTCCATGATGTAAGTGCCGGAGTTCTTTCCATTGATGGTAAAAATATTAAAGATTATAGCTTACATAGTTTAAGAAAATCAATAAGTATAGTTACTCAAGAGCCTATTTTATTTAATGATACCATCGCTGCCAACATTGCTTTAGGTAAACCAGAAGCCACTGAAGCTGAAATTATTGCCGCTTCAAAAATTGCGAATGCCTACGATTTTATCATGAAGAAAGAAGGTGGCTTTGAAAGTATCATTGGTGATAGAGGTAGTAAATTGAGTGGTGGCGAAAGACAAAGATTAACCATTGCGCGTGCTGTATTAAAAAATCCACCCATTTTAATTTTAGATGAGGCTACCTCTGCATTAGATACAGAAAGTGAAAAGTTAGTACAGGAAGCCATCAACAACATGATGCAGAATAGAACATCCATTGTCATAGCACATCGACTCTCTACCATCAGACACGCTGATGAAATTATTGTACTGCAAAAAGGCAATATTGTAGAAAGAGGCAACCACGATGAATTACTTGCTCAAAATGGTTATTATCGAAAACTGATTGAGATGCAGGAGGTGAAATAAGTAACTCCATAAAAAAACCTGATACACAATGATCAGGTTTTTCTTATAAAGAGATGAATGCTATATCTTATTGATCATTGCTATTTCTTACATAGCCTAATTTAGCTTCTAAACTTAATGTAGCATGAGGCACAGCACGTAAACGGGCTTTGTCTATCAAGCGACCAGTAACTCTGCAAATTCCGTATGTTTTATTTTCGATACGCATTAAGGCTTTTTCTAAATGGTCTATAAACGTGATTTGACGACTTGCCATTTGACCTAATTGCTCTCTTTCCATGCTTACACTTCCGTCTTCCATTGTCATGTATCTCGCATCATCATTATCTCCTCCTAACTCGTCTTTACGGGTAATCAGTCCTTGCAAATAAACCAATTCCTTTTTTGCCGCATCTAATTTGTTAGCAATTAAATCTTTAAACTCTTTCAATTCAGCATCAGAATATTTAACTAATGTATCGGTTGATCTTGTTACTTCTTTTCTTTTTTCCATAGGTACATAACCGGGTTGGTAGGGTACGCTATTTTTTGCGCCTAATTTTGGAACTTTAATGTCTTTGATTGGCTCCGCAGCTTTACGAACTGGCTTTACTGGCGGGGTTGGTATTTTAGGAACCGGCTTTGCAGGCGGAACATATTTTTCAACTGGCTTAACTGCCACTGGTGCTTTTACAGGTATCGTTGGTTTTGCAATAGTTTTAGTAGGAACCGCTTTTTTTACTGGCGCTTTAACTGGAACCGCTTTTTTAACAGGCGCAGCCACTTTAGCAACTACTTTTTTTGCAGGAGCCACTTTCTTAGCAGGCGCAACCACTTTAGCAACTACTTTTTTTGCAGGAGCCGCTTTCTTAACAGGGGCCGCTTTTTTTGCTGGCGCCGCCTTTTTAGGAGCTGTTTTCTTAACAGGAGCTGCCTTTTTCGGAGCTGCTTTTTTAGGGGCCGCTTTCTTAACAGGAGCTGCCTTTTTTGCAGATACTGCTTTCTTAGGCGCTGCTTTTTTTGGAGCCGGTTTTTTTGTAGCCATAATTATCCTTTTTGTCTAACTGAAATTCTTAATTTATGCTCATTTATCTCAACTTCAACCCCGTCTTTAACGGTTGGGACCCAGTCAATCTGATGTGCTAGAATTTCGCGGCAAATATAGTCTGAAAATTGAATAATGGAACCCTTCAACTCTGTATTATCCTCAATTTCAAGCAAAATCTTGTCAGTTAGGTCAAAATTGCTCTCTTTTCTGATGTTTTGGACCCTATTTACGAGCTCTCTGGCATTTCCTTCCTGTAATAACTCAGGACTTAAGGTAATATCCAAGGCCACCGTTAGGGCATTTTTAACTGCCACGCTCCATCCAGGTATGTCTTCGGCAATAATATCTACCTCATTGATTAACAATTCGATATTTTCTCCCTCAATGTCTAAACAAAGTTTTCCCTCCTTTTCTAAGGTACTAATTTGTGCTTGTGTCAGGCCAGCAATTTGGGCTGAAGCTTGTTTCATTTTCGTACCCAATTTGGCACCTAAAACCTTAAAGTTGGCTTTTACCTTTTTGCTAATCACTCCTTCCGTATCGGTGATATAATTAATTTCTTTCACGTTTACCTCTGCTAAAATCAATTCCTCCATTTGCTCAATCGCACTTTTCATCGCAGGATCCAAAACAGGTATTAATATTTTTTGTAATGGCTGACGAACTTTAATATTAACCTTTTTTCGAATAGATAATACTAAAGAACAGATGTCTTGTGCCATTTGCATTCTTGTTTCTAATGCAGCGTCTATTTTAGTCTTATCTGCAATTGGGAAATCTACATGATGGATAGAACTTACATTGAATTTTTTTGTGATACCATTTAAATTTCTAAAAACTTGGTCACAGAAAAAAGGAGCAATGGGCGCCATCAATCTAGTGATGGTTTCTAAACATTCATATAAAGTTTGGTAAGCAGCAATTTTATCCTGTGTGTAAGTGCCTTTCCAAAAACGTCTACGACACAAACGAACATACCAGTTGCTTAGATGCTCATCCACAAAAGTTTCTATAGCTCTTCCAGCGGTTGTTGGCTCAAAATCATCCATTGCATTGGTCACCGTTTGAACCAATGTGTTTAGAGAAGAAATAATCCAGCGATCAATCTCTGGTCTTTCCGCCAAAGGAATTGGCGCTTGTTCAAAATGAAAATTATCTACATTGGCATACAACACAAAAAATTGATACGTATTGTATAAAGTACCAAAGAATTTTCTTTGCACTTCTTGAATGCCCGCTAAATCAAATTTTAAATTGTCCCATGGTGAAGCGTTGGTTACTAAATACCAACGAGTAGCATCCGCTCCATATTTTTCGATGGTTTCAAAAGGATTTACCACATTGCCTAAACGCTTACTCATTTTATTACCATTCTTATCCAATACCAAACCGTTACTCATTACCGCTTTGTAGGCAACACTATCAAATAGCAATACCCCTAATGTGTGTAAAGTATAAAACCAACCACGTGTTTGATCAACCCCTTCACAAATAAAATCGGCAGGGAAGGCTTCTCCTTTATCAATCAAATCTTTATTTTCAAATGGATAATGCCACTGCGCATAAGGCATCGCGCCAGAATCAAACCATACATCCACTAAATCTGAAACGCGTTTCATTGGCTTTCCTGAAGCACTTAAAATTTCTATCTGGTCTACAAATGGCTTGTGCAAATCAACATCCAATCTGCCATCTACTATTTTTAAGTTGACCTCTTTATTCCATCCTTTTTCCTTCGCAGCTGTATAGGCACTTGTTAATTCATCAATAGATCCAATACATATTTCTTCCGTTCCATCCTCTGTTCTCCAAATTGGCAATGGCGTTCCCCAATAACGGCTTCGAGATAAATTCCAGTCCACCATATTCTCTAACCAATTTCCAAAACGGCCCTCACCTGTACTCTTTGGTTTCCAGTTGATGGTTTTATTCAATTCTACCATCCTGTCTTTTACAGCGGTAGTTTTAATAAACCAGGCATCTAATGGATAATATAAAATAGGCTTATCTGTTCTCCAACAATGCGGATAATTGTGTTCATATTTTTCTACTTTAAACGCACGATTTTCTTTCTTCAACTTTACCGAAATATCTACGTTTACATCCTGATACGCTTTTTCATCCTTGTAGTTTTTTACATAGCGGCCACTAAACTCTCCAACCCCATCTACAAATTTTCCTTCTCTATCAACCAAGGTAATAATACCTAAATTATTTTTTTGTCCAACTTTGTAATCATCTGCACCAAAAGCGGGAGAAGTATGCACGATACCTGTTCCATCTTCAGTAGTCACAAAATCACCCAATACTATTTTAAATGGATCTCCTTCAAATGTAGCAGGATCATTGGCTTCAAAAGGCATTAATTGTTCGTAACGCAAACCATTCAATTGACTTCCCTTGCAATCTGCAATGATTTTCCATGGCACTATTTTATCTCCCTCAGCAAACGTTTCAATGGTTAACCCTTCTTCTTTAAAATATTTTCCGACCAACGCTTTTGCCAATAAAACATTTACAGGCACTGCAGTGTATGGATTGTAAGTAGCTACTAAAACATAATCGATATTTGGCCCAACGGTTAAACCCAAATTGGATGGCAAAGTCCAAGGGGTGGTTGTCCATGCCATGTAAAACACTTCGGTTGATTTTGTTGCTGCACCTTTCACCGCATCAAATAAAAATTGACTATCGGTATTTTGAACTGCTTTAAACATAGCCACTACAGATGTATCTTTTACATCTTTATAAGTGCCAGGCTGATTTAATTCATGAGAACTTAATCCAGTACCAGCAGCAGGTGAATAAGGTTGTATGCTTACACTTTGATACAAATACCCTTTTTTATAAAGTGTACTTAATATCCACCAAAGTGTTTCAATGTAATTGTTTTCAAAAGTGATGTAGGGATTATCTAAATCAACCCAATAGCCCATTTTATTAGTGATGTCATCCCATTCTTTTTTATAACGCAATACTGCCTCTCTACATTTTTTATTATACGCTTCTACTGTTATTTTTTTTCCAATGTCTTCTTTAGTAATACCCAATTCTTTTT
>CAINFN010000252.1 GCA_903848125.1 uncultured Bacteroidota bacterium | reverse complement strand
TTTAGATTTTTGTACTGTTAAGAATAGGCGGCTGAATTCGTTCATTTTGCTTTTGTAATAGCCAATCATAGTGAAATTAACTTACTAGTTATCATATAATTATGAAAAAATTAAGCTAATTTTAAGTTTAAACTAATAAACTACTTAAAACAAGATTAAAAAAAGTATAAAATTTGATAATCCTAGTATTTAAAATAATTTAAATCTAGCAAAGCCTTTAGCTTTGCATTTCGAATCAAATACTGAAAAGTTTTAGCCTTTTTCCAAATCAATTGAATGGCTTAAAAAACGATTAACCTGTTTAAAAAACTTGAATTTTTATGACGCTCAAAATTTTTAGTATATTTTTTTTATTTATTACTTTTCTTGGTTTAAACAGAGCTGATGCGCAGCAAGACACTTTAAGGCTAGGTTTAAAACAAACCGAAAAAATATTTTTAGATAGTAATTTATTATTGGTTGCTTCAAGTTACAATGTGGATGCCAGTAAGGCACTAATTGAGCAAGCAAAAAATTGGGACAATCCCATTTTGAGCACCGATCAAAACGTTTATACCAACAATAAATTTTTTCAACATGGTATAGATCCCATTACAGGTCAACCTACGGGTCAATACTTTGTTCAATTTCAACAATTGGTAAAAACAGCTGGTAAAAGAGGAAAGCTTATTAAAATGGCTACCACCAATACAAAGATTAGCCAACTTCAATTAAACAATTTATTACGCAATTTGAAATATGATTTAAGGTCTAATTATTATACTTTAATGATGTTGATCAAGAATAAAAAAATTGCAGAACAAAGTTATAGCAAATTAAATGTGTTGTTTAAAGGAATGACCAGTCAATATGCTATTGGCAACATATCGCAAAAAGATTATTTAAGAATACAATCCTTATTGGTAGGCTTAGACAAAGAAATTTCCGACTTAACCACACAAATTTCTGATTTGGAGAATAGTTTAAAAACGTCCCTTCAAATTAAAGGCAATGTCTTTATCTATCCCCAAGACGATTTTACTTCTTTCAAAATAAATTTTACAAGTGATAATGAAATATTAGACATTGCAAAAGCAAATAATCCATATTATGAATTACAAGCAATACAAGTCTTGTATCAGCAACAAAATTTAACCTATCAAAAGGCTTTGGCAGTGCCTGATGTCACTTTTGGCCCAGAATATGACCATAATAGTAATTACATACCTCATTATTTTGGTTTAGGTATAAGCTTTCCCTTGCCTGTCTTTAATAAAAACAAAGGCAATATCAAGTCGGCCGATTACAATGTCAAACAACAACAAGCCATTGCACAAAATGCAGACATTGAATTACAAAATAATGTATCCAACGCATACAATAAATTATTGTCTGTCTTAAAAATATCCAATGAATCTGAACAAACATTTTATGATAAGTACACACAAATGTTTACTAATATTTTAAATAGCTATGAACAAAAGCAAATAAGCCTATTAGAGTTTATGGACTTTTTTGATACCTATAAGGATGTTCAAAATCAACATTTTCAATCAAAATTGAATTTACAATTGGTAAGTGAAGAATTAAATTACCATGCTGGGGTAGACGTTATAAAAAAATAATAATTATGAAGATCATATCATTTGCTTTATGCCTTGCCGCATTATTTATTTTTACTAGTTGCAATAGCAATAAAATTGAAAACAAAAAGGAAGATGCTGGTTTTTGTTTAAGTGATTCTATGCAAAAAATGATTGCTATTGATTCTACAAAAATGGTTACTTCTAATGAGGAGTTACAACTAAGTGGTGAAATAAGTTTTGATGAAAATAAAGTAGTTAAAATTTTTCCAAGAAGTAGTGGGCAAGTACTAGAAGCTAAATTGTCATTGGGAGACAAAGTAAAAGCAGGAGAAACATTGGCTGTAATAAAGAGTGCTGATATTGCAGGTAATTATGCCGATATTACTAGTGCCAATGCAGATGTGGCCATTGCTAAAAGACAATTAGAAAATCAAGAAGCTTTGTTTAAAAATGGAATTGCTAGTGAGAAGGAATATACTGAGGCAAAACAAAATTATGAGAAATCAAAATCGGTAAAAACTAAATTAGAAACAGCTTTGCACATCAATGGAGGCGTCAACAGCAATGCAGGCGGAAGTTACTCTATTGCAGCACCCATCAATGGCTATATCGTGGAAAAAAAGATAAGTGAAGGAAATTACATCCGCCCAGATATGGGCGATTATTTGTATACCATATCCGATTTACATGACGTGTGGGTGAACGCTAATATTTATGAAATTGACATTCCAAAAGTGAAAGTGGGTGACCATGTGGAAGTTAAGGTATTGTCTTATCCTGATAAAGTGTTTAATGGTACCATCGAAAAATTAAGTGAGGTGTTGGATCCTTTAAATAAAACACTTAGAGCCCGTATTGTTTTGAACAATGATCAATTTTTATTAAAGCCTGAAATGTTTGCAAAGATTTTTGTAAAGAGTAAATTTTCACAACAATTGTTGGCCATTCCTTCAAATGCTTTAATTGAATTAAATGGAAAGAATTATGTTGTGACTATGAAAAGTAAATGTGATTTCAAAATTGTGGAAGTGGAAGTAAATAAGGTTGTGGGCAATAACACTTACTTAAAAAGTGGATTAAACCCAGGTGAAAAACTAATTGTGAAAAATCAATTACTTATTTTTCAACAATTATTAAATCTATAAATTTTAGGGCAAGAAAAATATTATGAATAAATTTATTAAGAATATTATACATTTCTCATTAAGGCATAGATACTTTGTTTTCTTCCTTACTTTTATTATAGGAGTGATAGGTTTTATTAGTTATCAAAATACGCCTATTGAAACTTTCCCCGATGTAACCAATACACAGGTAATTATTATTTCTCAATGGCCCGGACGAAGTGCAGAAGAAGTTGAAAAATTTGTAACCATTCCCTTAGAGACAGTTTTAAATTCTGTTCAAAAGAAAATTAATTTAAGGACTACCTCATCTTTTGGTTTAAGTTATGTAAGAATCATATTTGATGATGATGTAGATGATGCATTTGCAAGACAGCAAATTATGAGTCGTATCATGAATGTGGATCTTCCAGAAGGCATCAAGCCCGAAGTGCAACCACCTTATGGTCCAACAGGTGAAGTATACAGATACACTTTAAAAAGCAATATTCGCAATATCAGAGAATTGTACACGATTCAGGATTGGGTGATTGATCGACAATTTAAATCTGTACCTGGTGTAGCTGATGTGAATAGTTTTGGAGGAGAAGAAAGAAGTTTTGAGATATCGGTGAATCCTGATTTATTATTAAAATATGGTTTGTCTTCTATAGATGTTTACAATGCTGTTGTGAAGAGCAATATCAATGTGGGTGGAGACATCATTGAAAAAAATGGCCAAGCCTATGTGGTAAGAGGTATCGGATTATTAAACAATATTGATGAAATCAATAACATCATTGTTACAAAAATTAAAAATGTACCCATTCTAGTAAAAAACCTAGCATTGGTAAAGGAAGCAGGAAAACCAAGATTAGGTATTGTTTCCAAGGATACTGTATCTGATGTGATTGAAGGAATTGTGGTCATGCGTAAAGGAGAAAATGCAGAACAAGTATTAAAAAATATCCATGCCAAAGTTGAGGAACTGAATACTTCTATATTACCAAAAGATGTAAAATTAATTCCTTTTTATGATCGTACTACCTTAATGGATTATGCAACCGAAACAGTCATACATAATTTAATTGAAGGAATAATTTTGGTTACCTGTATTGTATTGCTATTCATGGCTAATTGGAGAACTACACTAACAGTGAGTATTATCATACCATTGGCTTTATTATTTGCATTTTTATGTATGCGTTTGAAAGGGATGACGGCTAATTTATTGTCAATGGGTGCAGTGGATTTTGGTATCATTATAGATGGCGCAGTGGTGATGGTTGAAGGCCTATATGTGGCGCTAGATCACAAAGCCAGAGAAGTAGGCATGGAGAAGTTTAACAAACTAGCTAAATTGGGTTTGTTTAAACAAGTGGGTTCGGAATTGGGTAAAGCTATTTTCTTTTCTAAATTAATTATCATTACTTGTTTGATACCCATTTTTGCTTTTCAAAAAGTAGAGGGAAAAATGTTCTCTCCTCTGGCCTATACTTTAGGTTTTGCGTTACTTGGTGCATTGCTTTTCACTTTAACCTTAGTACCTGCCTTATCTAGTATCCTTTTAAGAAAAAATGTAAGAGAAAAACATAATCCAGTCGTTGCCTTTTTTGAAAACGGCATAAAAAAATTATTTCAAAAAGCATATAGTTTACCAAAAGCAAGCTTACTCATCGCTTTCTCCATCATGGCTGTTACTTTCTTTTCAGCAAAATATTTAGGCAATGAATTTTTACCAGAATTAGATGAAGGGGCTTTATGGGTGAAAGCGCAATTGCCTATGAGTGCTTCGTTAACACAGTCTAAACAAATCTCAGATAAGATGACGGAGACTTTAAGAAAGTTTCCTGAGGTGAATCATACTTTGGCGCAAATTGGTCGCACCAATGACGGAACCGATCCCAAGGGTTTCTTTAATGTGGAAATTGCAGTGGATTTAAAACCGAAAGCAGAATGGCCTAAGGGTATTAGTACGGAGTCATTAATAGACAGCATGAACGTGCAATTGGTAAAATATCCTGGTTTATTATTAAACTATTCACAACCCATTCGAGACAATGTAGAAGAAGCAGTAGCAGGTGTGCCTGCCTCTTTAGCGGTAAAAATATTTGGACCAAATTTTGATACATTAGACAATCTTGCCAATAAAGTTCAACACGAATTAAGTAAGGTGCAAGGAGTAGAAGATCTAGGTGTATTAAGAAATTTAGGACAACCCGAGTTTAGAATTGAATTGGATCAACAAAAAATGGCTTTGTACGGCATCACGACCACCGATGCGCAAAGTGTAATTGAAATGGCATTGGGCGGAAAAGCAGCCACACAGTTGTATGAAGGCGAAAGAAAATTTGATATAAGAATAAGATACCAAAAAAGTTTTAGAGATACCAAAGAAAAAGTACAAGACTTAATGATTCCAACTCAGGATGGTGCTAAAATACCAATCAGTGAAATTTCAAATATCAAAACTTTAACTGGCCCTGCATTCGTTTATAGAGATAACAACTACAGATATATTCCTGTTAAATTTTCAATTAGAGGTAGAGACTTAGGGAGTACCATTAAAGAAGCTCAAAAAAATGTTGATGCCAATGTGCATTTACCAGAAGGATACAAAATGTCCTGGAATGGAGAATTTGAAAATCAACAACGTGCATCCAAAACATTAATGAATGTAGTGCCTGTGTGTTTATTGGCTATTTTCTTAATCTTATTTATGTTATTCGGTAATGTGAAAGATGCCTTACTCACTATTTTAAACGTTCCTTTTGCTTTAATCGGAGGCATCTTAGCCTTGCATTTTAGAGGCATGAATTTTAGCATTAGTGCCGGCATTGGTTTTATTGCCTTGTTTGGCATCTGTATACAAAATGGAGTTATTTTGATTACTGTATTTAGAAAAAATCTAGAAGCCAAAATGCCATTAAGCGATGCATTAGAAAATGGAGTTATTTCAAGGGTACGTCCTGTAGTTATGACCGCATTAATGGCTGCCATTGGTTTATTGCCTGCTGCCATTTCAACGGGCATAGGCAGTGAAAGTCAAAAGCCATTAGCAACAGTAGTCATTGGAGGCTTAGTTACTTCTACCATTTTAACACTTATTATTTTACCCATTTTATATGCGATCGTATACAAGTTTA
>CAINFN010000251.1 GCA_903848125.1 uncultured Bacteroidota bacterium | reverse complement strand
AGAATTTTATTTGATGAAAATTTTGAGAATGAAAAAAATGACAAAAAGAAAAAATAAACAGGTTTTCAATATAACAATATAAAAAATAATTAACCATTTAAATTAACCTTATGCAAGTAGAAAGTTTTAAGTATGACAATAAAACGGTAAGGAATTTTGCCATTGCCACTATCATTTGGGGGGTTGTTGGAATGACAGTAGGCTTATGGATTGCCTTGCAGTTGGTTTTTCCCACTGTATTAAACTTACAGCCTTATTTTAATTTTGGTCGTATTAGACCACTGCATACCAATGCAGTCATTTTTGCATTTGTGGGTAATGCTATGTTTATGGGCATTTATTATTCCTTGCAACGTTTGTTAAAGGCAAGAATGTTTAGTGATGCACTTAGTACCATTCATTTTTGGGGATGGCAACTTATTATAGTTGCAGCAGCTGTTACTTTGCCTTTGGGTTTTTCTACCGCAAAAGAATATGCAGAATTAGAGTGGCCTATTGATATTGCCATTACTTTAATTTGGGTGGTTTTTGGTTTTAATATGTTTGCCACCATTATTAAAAGAAGAGAGCGTCATTTATATGTAGCTGTTTGGTTTTATATAGCCACTTTTGTTACAGTGGCGGTTTTACATTTAGTAAATTCATTTGAACTACCAGTGACTTTGTTTAAAAGTTATAGTTGGTATGCTGGAGTACAAGACGCCTTAGTACAGTGGTGGTATGGTCATAATGCAGTTGCCTTTTTCTTAACCACTCCTTTTTTAGGTTTGATGTATTATTTCTTACCGAAGGCTGCTAACCGTCCGGTGTTTTCTTATAAATTATCTATTATACATTTTTGGGCTTTAATATTTTTATACATCTGGGCCGGCCCGCATCATTTATTGTATACAGCTTTACCTAATTGGGCACAAAGCTTAGGTATCGTTTTTAGTTTCATGCTTATTTTTCCAAGTTGGGGTGGTATGATTAATGGTTTATTAACCCTTCGCGGTGCATGGGATAAAGTAAGAGAGGATGTGATTTTGAAATTTATGGTGGTAGCCGTTACGGCTTATGGTATGTCTACTTTTGAAGGACCTATGTTATCTCTAAAGAGCATTAACGCGGTGGCGCATTTCTCTGATTGGATTATTGCACATGTGCATATTGGAGGATTGGGTTGGAATGGCATGCTTACCTTTGGAATATTGTATTGGTTAATTCCAAGAATTTATAAAACAGAATTGTATTCAAAGAAATTAGCGAACATACATTTCTGGTTAGCTACTTTAGGTATTTTATTTTATGCCATACCTATGTATTGGGCAGGTTTTCAACAAGTAGCTATGTGGAAACAGTTTACACCTAGTGGCCAATTAAAGTATCAATTTTTAGAAACCGTTACCTATATGGCTCCTTTTTATGCAATGAGAGCGCTTGGGGGATCGCTTTATTTGACGGGAGCTATTATAGGAATGGTGAATTATTTTAAAACCATTGGACAAGGCACACTAAATGCCAATGAAGATGCACAAGCACCTGCTTTGGAAAAAGAATATACCCAACATGCAGGGGAGCATTGGCACCGTTGGATAGAAAGAAGACCCACTCCTTTTTTATTATTATCCTTAATAGTTATTTTAATTGGGGGCTTAGTTGAATTAGTACCTACTTTTTTAGTGAAATCGAATATTCCTACTATTTCAAGTGTAAAGCCTTACACGCCTTTAGAATTACAAGGAAGAGATATTTACACAAGAGAGGGTTGTTATACCTGTCACTCTCAAATGATACGTCCGTTTAGAAGTGAAACAGAACGTTATGGAGAGTATAGTAAAGCAGGCGAGTTTGTCTATGACCATCCATTTCAATGGGGTAGTAAAAGAACTGGACCAGATTTAGCTAGGGAAGGTTCGGGTAATTTGAAAAAATCAAATACCTGGCATTATAATCACTTTGAAGAACCAAATTCTATTTCAACAGGTTCTGTCATGCCTTCCTATTCTTTTTTAATTGATGATAATATAGATACAGCCAGCACGCCTTTAAAAATAAATGCGATGCGCACTTTAGGGGTACCCTATGCAGCAGATTATGCAAGTAAGGCGAATCAAGATTTAATGATTCAGGCAAAAACTATTTCAGCTGATTTGGAAAAAGACGGCATTAAGGTTGCACCGAATAAAGAAATCATTGCCTTGATTGCTTATATACAAAGACTAGGCACAGATATCAATAAAAAATAAACAAGAAAAAGTAAACAAGTAAAATTAAGCATTATGTACAGTTTTATAAAAAAGTATACCGAAACCATGCAGGATCAAAATATTTATCCGCTTTTTTCACTTTTAGTTTTTGTTGCATTTTTTATTGCAGTGTTATGGTATGTTAAAGTGCTTGACAAAAATGAAGTGGAAGAAATTAAAAATTTACCATTAGAACAATAATATATCATCTAAAAACATTTCTTATGTTAAAAATTAAAAATATTTTCCTTTTCTTATTGGCCTCTGTATTGTCTCTTAGTGCTTTTGCACAGCCGACTTTGCTTCCCGCCAAACCAGCAGTGACCAATTATATGCAGCTACTTATGGTTACCGTTGCTTGTTTATTAGTAGTAGTTATATGGATACTAACAAAAGTTTTATTAATGGTTTCTAAACAAGCGCTAAACTTATCAAAAGCAGGTAAAAAAGTAATGATGATTTTTGTAGTGGTAATGGGTTCTATGTTTGCTAAAAATGTTTTTGCACAATCTACAGCGGCAGTCTCTGATAGCACTACAAAGGTAGCCTCCACCGATTTTTATGGGGGAGTGTCTTACAATACCTTTTGGACAATGAGCACTGTAATTGTACTAGAGTTACTAGTTATTTTTTTATTGGTTTTATTTATAAAAAATATTTTTAGGTTTATTCATCCTTCAGAAAAAATAATGATAGAAGGGAAACTGCAGAGTGATTCTTGGTTGATTAGAACCTGGCATACATTGGACAAGCAATTTTTTACAAGAGCCATTCCTTTAGAAAAGGAAGCAGACATGCTTTTAGATCATGACTACGACGGCATTAAAGAATTGGACAATGCCTTACCACCTTGGTGGAAGTATGGCTTTTATATTACCATTGTAGTAGCAGTATTTTATATTTTAAAATTTGAAGTATGGCATATAGGTATGAATCCTACGCAGGAGTATGCTGAAGAGATGACCGCTGCAAAAATTCAATCCGATGCGTATTTAGCTTCTGCTAAAGAAAATGTAGATGAAAACACAGCGGTACTATTAGATGCTGCAGGTGCTGCTGAAGGAAAAATTTTATTTGCAAAAACTTGTACGCCTTGTCATTTGGCAGAAGGCCAAGGATTGGTAGGCCCAAATTTAACCGATGACTATTGGATACATGGCGGCGGGGTTAAAGACATATTCAAGACGATTAAATATGGATATCCAGATAAAGGAATGCAGTCTTGGCAAACTATTTATTCTCCTATTCAAATTGAAGAATTAGATACTTATATTAAAACATTAAGAGGAACGCATCCTGCACATCCAAAGGAACCTCAAGGAGACCTATAAAAAGAAGTAACTGCGATAAAGGACAGTGCTGCAACAAAAAAATAAATGGAACAAATAAATAAAACAGATTCGGAGAGTATATCAAATTATAAAAAGGACTTATTGGATCAAACATTTAGAGATTCGGTATCTACTATTAGTAAAGAGGGTAATAGAAACTATGTCAATCCGCAAAAACCACATGGTAAATTATATAATTTAAGATCTTATTTTAGTTACTTTTATTTGATTTTATTTTTTACCCTTCCTTTTATAAAAGTAGAAGGGGAGCCTGTATTTTTGTTCAATGTACTAGAGAGAAAATTTATATTTTTTAGTAAAATATTTTT
>CAINFN010000250.1 GCA_903848125.1 uncultured Bacteroidota bacterium | reverse complement strand
TTGGGAAATCTTCTTAGGAAATCTTTTTAGGAAATCTTTTTAGGAAATCTTTCCCAGAAGCTTTACTTTTACATGTATGAAAAAAGGGCTTTTGTTTTTAATTTTATTCGCTTCTTTAAATGGGCAAGCCCAGTGGCAATACCTTTGGAATCAACAGGTTCAAAAAACCAGCGAATCAATAGGCTCATTAAGAATCCCAGAGGCTAGAAAAACTATAGATAGAGAATTTAACAATCATACTAATAATCTTTTTTATGCTTTATTAGAAAGTGAAGCCGATTTTTATCAATTGTTTTTTAATGAGAACAGTGCTGAGTATTCCATTTTTTATCCTCGATTTGAAAAAAATATACAGCTCATAAAATCGGGTCCTAAGAATTCACCCTATTATTTGTATAGTTTGGGGGTATTACATTTTTATAAAGCAGTAATCGCTATCAAATCTGATAAAACCCTAGAAGCGGCTTTAGATTTTCGAAAAGCCTATCTGTATTTTAAAGAGAACAAAGAGCTGTATCCTAAATACAGTCCGAATAATGTTTATTTTGGAATATTAACCACCATCATTGGCGCAGTGCCTACTAACTATCAATGGATGTTGAATATGTTGGGTTTTAAAGGAAGTATAACACAGGGTAATGAATTGGTTTTGGGGTACATTAACAATAAAGATGAGTTTTCAAAAATTGCGATGAATGAAGCGCTATTAATTTATCCATATTTAATTATGAATTTTGAGGGCAATACAAAAAAGACATTTGATTTTATTGAACATGCAGGCTATGATTTTAAAAAGAACCATATACATGCTTATATGGCTACGAACTTGTATTTAAACCATCAGCAACCCCTTAAAGCGATAGAGGTGGCAACTAATATCGAAAAGGGAGAAGCTTATTTAGCATTGCCATTTTGGAATTATCAAATAGGAAATAGCTATTTCAATGAAATGAAATTAGACAATGCAGAAAAAGAGTACACTCAATTTATTGCCACTTTTAAGGGTAATTTTTATATAAAAGATACCTATGAAAAATTAAGTTTGATAGCCTATTTAAAAAATGATACCAAAAAGGCCAATGAATACAGGTCCGAAGTACTTAAAAGGGGAAGCCTTATCACCGAAGCCGATAAACTAGCCAATCAAAATGCAAAGACAAATACTTGGCCCAACTTATTATTGTTAAAAGCACGTATTTTAAGTGATGGTGGATTTCAGGTGCAGGCCTTAAAGGTATTGGCAGATAAAACAACCCTTGATTTCACTACCGAAGATGATCAGGCTGAATTTTCGTACCGTTTAGCTAGGATTTACGATTTAATGGGTGACAAAGATCAGGCGATTAAATTTTATAAATCAACTATTTTTAGGGGGCAGCATTTGAAACAATATTTTGCAGCAAGGTCGGCACTTCAAATTGGATTAATCTATGAGGAATTAAAAGATTATTCAACTGCTATTTCTTTTTACAAAAATTGTATGGAAATGAAAAACACTGCGTTCAAAAATTCCTTAGATCAAAAAGCAAAATCTGGTATTCTGAGATGCCGTAAATAGTCTTGTTTTAAGTATCTTTGCGAAAACATATCTGTTATTTTTTAAATAAAATTCCAATGAAAAAAATTCTTCTATTAAGCTTATTCACGATCAATCTTGTGGTTAGCTTCGCTCAAAAAACAGAAAGAAAAGGGGAGTTTTATTTTTCTTGGGGATATAACAAAGATTATTATACCAATTCTAATATTTACGTTAACCAACCCGCTTTACGTAATAATTTTAATTTCAAGAATACAGCTTTAACAGATCATCCTGGTTGGGATGAAGGGTTGTTTCAAACTGCCTTAAGTATTCCACAGTACAATTATCGTTTTGGTTATTTTTTCGATAAAAATAAAGATTGGGCTTTTGAAATAAATTTTGATCATACCAAGGCTTTAATAAAAGACAATCAAATGATTCATATGGTAGGCACCTATAATGGTGCTACAATTGATTCAAGTTTTATATTTTCAAAAACAGGCACTGGTAATTCAAGGAACTATTATTTTTTAAATAACGGGGCTAATTTTTTATTATTTAATATTGTAAAGAGAGAACGATTTAAAAATCTTTCTACTAAAAATATTACGATAGATGGCTTGGCTAAATTTGGTGTGGGTCCACTTATCCCACATGTCGAAAATTCTTTATTTGGTCAAAAGAACGATAGTAAATTTCAATTTGGAGGCTGGAATACTGGTGCAGAATATGTTGTAAGAAGCACATTTTATAAAAAGCTCTATCTAGAATTTTCTGGTAAGTTAGATTATGCCATGTACTATAATTTAAATGTGTATCAAGGCAATGCGCGTCAGAATTTTGGAACACTAGAATTTATTTTAAGTTTTGGTTACAATATACCTATGGGTCCTAAAATTCCAGCAGCTACTCATTAGTCAAATTCGACCATAATTTTTATTACTTTTTGGCCAGGCTCGTAAAAAGAATCAAAAACATTTTTCAATTCTTTGAACTTAACCCTGTGTGTAATATAGTTGGCAGGAACAATGGAACCGTTTTTAATTTGTGCTACTACCCATTCAAAATCTATTCTATTTGCATTCCTGCTGCTCATTAAAGTAGTTTCTCTTTTATGAAATTCTGGATGACTAAAAATAAGCTCTCCTTTTTGCAAACCAATCAAAATATATTTTCCACCGTGGGCTAGGTATTGTAAGCCTCCATTGATTGCTTTTTGATTACCCGTGGCATCCACCACCACAGTAGGCATTTCATGATGGGTGATTTCATTTAATTTATCCAATGCATTTTCTTCCAATGGGTTAATGGTGTGCTTAATGTTCAAATATTTTTTTGCAAAATCTAGTCGGGTGTTGTCTGTTTCCATTGCAATTACATTGGCTCCATTAATCCTAGCATATTCCATTGCACCAAGGCCAATAGCGCCTGCACCAATGATCAACACCTGCTCGCCCTTTTTTAATTGTGCTTTTCTCATCCCATGAGCTCCAATACTAAAGGGCTCAATCATCGCTAAAGCATCTAGATCTAGCCCCGGACAGGTAACAATGCTGGTTTCGGGTACTACAATGTATTCACGCATGCCTCCATCAATATGTACTCCAAAAACCTGCATTTTTACACAGCAATTTTCTTTACCATTTTTACACGCTATACATTCACCACAATTAAAATAGGGGAGGATACTTACTTGATCCTTATTGGCACAAGTAGTAGATCCATTGTTGTCAATTACCACACCAGCAATTTCATGACCTAATATTCTAGGGTAATTAAAATAAGGTTGAGTTCCTTGATAGGCATGTAAATCGGTACCACATATACCTACTCTCTTAACTTGTACCAATACATGCCCTTTAATCAGAGCAGGCATTTCGTTTTCTACGTAAGAAAAATTTCCTGGCGATTGACAAACAAGTGTATTCATTTTTAAAAAATAAAATTATAAGATTCACCAGCCTTGGTGGGTAAGTCAAATTCGAAAATAGCTTTTAGCACTGGTGCTTTTACATTGGCTTTAGTAGAAATAATTGGTTGGGGCACATTAAGCACTTGAAAAAATGAATTTGAATTATTAATTGAACTATTTACACTTTTCGCTCCTTTAATATTCAATGATTCATAACTACGTATTCGACAGTTGCCTCCTAAGGTTGATTTTATTTTTATTTGTTTTATTTTATATTCCACCCATTTAACATCTATTTCAAAACCACCTCTTGCTTTTAATCCTTTAAATTCACCAGACTTCCAATTACTAGGAAGGGCTGGTAGTAAGTGAATAGCGCCATCCTGAGATTGTAGTAACATTTCTGCAATACCAGAAGTACAACCAAAATTACCATCAATCTGAAACGGAGGATGTGCGTCAAATAGATTAGGATAAGTGCCACCACCTTCTTTGTTTAATTCAACTGGACTTAATTGATCCTTAATTAGTTTGTAAGCATGATCACCATCTAATAACCTAGCCCAGCAATTTACTTTCCATCCCATCGACCAACCAGTGGAAACATCTCCTCTATAGAGTAATGATGTTTTTGCAGCTTCAAATAATTTAGGCGTGTTGTAGGGTGAAATTAAATTACCAGGATATAAACCCCATAAGTGGGAGATATGTCGATGCTTATCTTCTGGGTTGTCCCAATCTTTCATCCATTCTTGAAGTTGGCTATATTGACCTATTTGCATAGGTGCCATTCCCTTTAATTTCTCTTTTACTGATCTAATCAATGCACTGTCCACCCCTAAAATCGTGGCTGCTTTGATGGTATTGTTGAACAAGGAAAAAACCAATTGGTTATCCATGGTGGTGCCAGCCGAAATACTAAATCCTTGATGTGCATTTTCTGGTGAAGCAGAGGGAGACACAATCCACCAACCAGTAGCAGGATCTTTATACAATACATCCATGAAAAAAGTAGAAGCCCCTTTAATAGCAGGGTAAATACTTTTGAGAAAATTTTTATCGCCATTGAATGCATATTTCTCCCACATATGTTGTGCTAACCAGGCACCTCCAGTTGGCCATAAGCCCCATGGCCCATCAATGGCAGCAGTCATTCTAAATAAGTCCGTATTATGATGTAGTACCCAACCATTTGCATTGTACATTTTTTTTGCAGTAGATTGTCCAGCAACAGATAAATCTTTAACAAGTTGAACAAGTGGTTCATGCATCTCCGTTAAGTTAGTTACTTCTGCAGGCCAGTAATTCATTTCAAGATTAATATTGTCGGTATACTTACTTCCCCAAGGTGGATCGGTGTGTGGATTCCACATGCCTTGTAAATTAGCAGCTTGGCCCTTTGGTTGCGAACAAGAAATTAATAAATAACGACCAAATTGAAAATATAAACTTACTAGTTGAGGATCTTTTCCATTTTTGAAATTGATGATTCTTTCATTGGTGGGCAAAAGCATCTCGGGGGAGTTGCCTAAATTGATTGACACACGATTAAAAAAGTGACCGTAAGATTTTATATGATTGCTTACTGCTTGCTCGTAGGGAATTTTAATCACTTTTGACAACTGCTCTTTTGCAGTTTTCACTGCATTGTTTGTAAGGTCCTTGTAATTATTAAAATTAGTGGCGATGGTGATGTAAAGTGTTGCGCTATTTGCATTTTCTACGAATAGTTTATTTGCCTCTTTTCTAATTTTGCCCCCTTCATTTTTTATATAAAGATTCGCATTCACTCTAACTAAACCTGGAACCCCTAAGTGATCGGGGCCGATGGCATTCAATTCAATGGAGTTATTATTAGGATAAGTGATATCTCCTTTTTGTTCCGTCGTCATTTTTGAACTAAAACTTACTTTGCCAAGTTGATCTGCTTCAATTTTAACACTAATAAAATTATCTGCAAAGGAGGAGAAAACAGTTCTGGTATATTTTATTCCATTAACAATATAAGAGGTAGTAGCAATTGCTTTTTCAATGTCTAATGTTCTCTTTAAGTCAGAAAAATTTTCATGTCCATCAAATTTTAAAAAAACATCACCCACAGGTTGATAGGGCATGCCATGTACCTTTTGTGCTACAAAATTTTGATTGGCTAATTTATCGGCCAATGCATAATTGCCATCATTAATTGCATTTCTAATTTCATTTAATTTTATTGTTCCTCCATTTGGATTGACATTATCATTGATACTACCTGCCCAAAATTGAACCTGATTTAATTGCAGATGTTCCTCGTTAGGATTGCCAAAAACCATGGCACCTAAAAAACCATTACCAATGGGCAGGGCTTCTTCCCATTTTTTTGATGGCTTATTGTACCAAAGTTGCATTGGATTGCTACTGGCTTGGCCATTTGTTGAACTTAAAAAGCTTTTGAGTAATAAAAAACAAACAAATAAAATGATATGTCTTTTCATAAAAAAATTATTAAATATTTGTGAATCAGGTAAATTAAAAAACCTTGACCTTAGTATGTTAAAAATAACTAATTTTAAGCAACAATATAGGTATGCAAAAAGTTAAATCCTTGTGGAAAATTATCGAAAACCTCTTGTTTCTAGGTTTCGCTGCGTCTATTATTTACCTAACAGTTATATCGTTTATTGATGGCAGTATCAAAAGCTTTATAGGCATGGGGTACTTGAATAATATGGCCGATCCTATTCAGAAAAAAATATACTATCAATCTGTAATGGCATTGCTTTCGATGTTAACGACCTTTTTTTTATTGGTAGAAATGATTCGATTGTTTATTACGATGAACCCGTTCAAAAACTTTGGCATGAAGCTGGCTACATTAAATTCAGCAATGAAAGGACAGTCCTTCCTAAAACAACTAGCTACTCTATTTAATCAAATTCGACAAACAACCTTTATCCAAGAATTTTTTAGAAGGTATAAATCAAATTTTTTAGCGAAGGTATTTAATGAGTATGTTTCAAAATTGATTATCATTTTTGTATATATCGAGATGATGCCTTTTTTCCAAAAATTTGCTTTGTTTACTGTTGAAAAAAACTGGATAGGTTGGCTGTATGCTTATTTAATGTGGGAACTTTCTTATTGGCTTTGGCATTATGCTGCACATCGAGTTAGATTATTTTGGTGTTTACATTCACCACATCACGCTCCAGCGGAAATGAATTTAACTGTAGCCTGGGTGCACTTTTTTGCAGAAGGGTATTATACGGCTGCTATACAAGTGCCCATCTTAATGATCATGGGGGTAAGACCTGAAATGGTGGCTATTATATTAGTCATTGATGGCACTTGGGGAACTTTTATACATGCCGGAGAAGATGCATTTAAAAATGGGAAATTAGGATTTTTAGAAAAAATATTTATCACGCCATCTCATCATAGAGTACACCACGCCAAAAATCCTTTATATATGGATACTAATTTTTGTGTTCTGCTGCCATTTTGGGACTGGTTATTTGGAACTTTGCAAAATGAAAAAGACGAAGTAAAAATTGAATATGGTATTACTAGAGAAATGGATGTTACCAATTTTGTAGATTTTTATTTTGGAGAATGCATCTGTTTATATCAGGATCTAAAATCAACAAAAGGGTTTCGAAATAAATTGGCATTGGCCTTTATGCCTCCAGGTTGGACACCAGAAAGTAGAGAAAAAACTGCGATTGTTGTAAGACAAAAGTTTTTAGCAGGTCAAGAGCAACTGGGCAAAACAAGTAGAGATTATATTTTAGATAAATTGAAGTCGTAAAATTTTTCTAAAATAATTACTATTGGTAAAGCTTCACCCAATCTACAACCATACGAGTAGGTAATTCCTTAGGGTTGGTTACTTTGCCCGGCCAACTGCCTTCCAATTGCTGATCAATAATTAAATAGAAAGGTTGATCAAAAGGCCACTGGTAAGTACCAGCGCCGGGCACTTTTGGATAAGTGATGGTTTCAATTCCGTTAATGGCGTATACTAATTTATCAGGATACCAACTCACACTATATACATTGTAATCGCCTGTATTAATTTTACCTGTATTAAATTTCTTAGGAATTTCTTGTTTTAAATTGATGGTATAATGATTGTGTGTAGTTTGATAAGCAAATACATCATGGTTTAGTTTTTCCATGATATCCATTTCGCCATTGTGCTGATTGGGATACATTTCTTTTTCAGACATCATCCAAATAGCAGGCCAAGATCCATAAGCCGAATCTAATTTGGCTTTTATTTCAATACGTCCATATTGAAAAGCAAATTTATTCCAGCTATAAATACCACCTGTTAACATGGGGCGAGGATCGCCTTTTACAGTATCATTGTTGACGATTCCACTTAAATAAATATTTTCTTTATCAAAATTGATCACTCTGTCATCTGTGGAAGTTATATATCTAAAGCAACCAGTTACATCACGCCATTTTTCTTTGGGTGTTTTCCATTTAGGGGTAGTGAAAAGATCTATTTTACTCCAGTAATTGGTATCTAACATTCCTTTGTTAAAATTATCCTCCCAAACAAGTTGCCATTTTGTGGTATCATTTCTGCGCGCTTCTTTTTGAATGAAGATATAATCTTCATTTTTCTTATACGGATCATAATTAAGTACTTTGAAACTTTTAATGATCGGTTTTTTGAATGAAGCAGTGATGGTTAATCTACAAGCAGCTACTTCTACTGTATTAAATTGCTGAATACGCTTGTGTCCAACAGAAATGCCTTCTGCTATTTTTGTCCAATTATTTTTTTGTAAAACCTCAATGATATAGCCATTTACATTTTCACCTTTTGAAATGTCTTCACTAATTTCTATTTCATTAATTTTTGTTGGCTTTTTAAAATAAATGGTATGTGTATTCCCCATTCCATTCACCGAATCAATGGTGGCTTGTTTACGTTTATTTAATTTATCTCCAAATGCGGCAAATACTTTAGCATCAGCTGCAGGAAACTGCCCCGAAGTATCAATCCCCATGCCAATAAGCATATTGGTATTATTACCTACAGAAGTATAATACCTACTAATCAAATCATTCGCAGAAAATAAATGTTGCTCTTCATTGGCTCTCCAAAGCCAACCGCCATTCCATGCATTTTTATTTCTATTAGGGAAATCAGCTTCAGCACTCACCCAATATTTTCCATTGGGATCACCTTTTCCATTTACAATTTCTTCCTGACCTTTTTTATTCATCACCGAATTTATCCTACTCCAAAATGGATAAGGGGTTCTGCCATCTTCATTCTCTACCCATCTTAAAATATTATTCATACCTGGAGGGCCTTGAAACAGGCATGCATTAGGTTGGTATTTGGTTAAGAGTGCTTTTACTTTATCAGCAATACCTGTTTTTTTATCAGACATGATTCCACCATCAAACCATATTTCATACAAGGAACCATACTCGGACCAAAGTTCTTCCAGTTGTTTATACACAGCTTCATTGTATTTTAATCTATCTGTTAAAGACATCTCTTTATATCCAGCATCATAATAGGTGTTCATATTGGTGTTATAATAAATGCCAGGTTTAATTCCATATTTCTTGCAAGATTTTATAAAAGCAGCTAGTACATCTTTATGCAATGGGGTATTGCCGGTATGATAAGGATGCACTTTGGTATTCCATAAACAAAAACCAGTACCATGTTTTGCAGTAAGCACCGCATATTTAGCCCCAGCAGCTTTTGCAGCCAATACCCATTGATCGGTATTAAGCTTGGATGGATTAAAGGCAGTTAATGGAGGCAGGGTTTCTTTTTTTTCGTAATTGAAAGTTTCAGGAGCAAAAATGTTAATGTCTAAGTGAATGATGACACCAATTTCATTTTGAATCCACTCTTGTTGTTTTGCTGTAGGCAACACTTCCATTTTTTGGCTATGCCCCATTAAGGTTAGCCCTAAAAGCAATGAAGAAAAGAAAATACGCTTCATATAGTGTTCGTTAATAAGTAAAAAATAACTAGTATAAATATATTACATAAAATAATATGATTCTTTGTTATTAGGCTATAGCTCTACTGGGAGCATTGATCAACCAGCAGTAAGTAGATAGCTAAAAACCAGTGTAAATTTTGAATTTAGTGCTTCATTGCAATAGATTATTTAAGTATATTTAAGGTAGTATTTACCAAAGCCCCTTTGCCTTATGATGAATTACTTAAAATCAATTTTACTAAGCTTTATTTTTTTAGCTAGCCTTTCAAGTCAGGTGTTGGGTCAAAGCTCCACTAAAGCCAAACAACCCAATATTGTTTTCATTATTTCTGATGACCATGCTTTTCAAGCCATTGGTGCTTATGGTGGAAAATTAATGCCTACTCCAAATATTGATCGAATAGCCAAAGAAGGCGCTATTTTTCAAAATTCGTTTGTGACCAATTCTATTTGCGGTCCAAGTAGGGCGACGCTTTTAACCGGAAAGTACAGTCATCAAAATGGCTATACTTTAAATGAAAAAAAGTTTGATGTCAATCAATTTTTATTTTCCCGCTTGCTACAACAAAACAATTACCAAACCGCATGGGTAGGTAAATGGCATTTGGGAAATCTACCACAAGGCTTTGATTATTTTAACATACTAAGAGGACAGGGGAATTACTACAATCCAGATTTGATTAGCAGCAATAAAGACACGATTAAACAAAATGGATATGTTACCAATATCATTACCGAAAAATCGCTTGATTGGTTAAATAAAAGAGATCCAAATAAACCCTTTTGTTTGGTGATAGGGGAAAAAGCTACCCATAGAGAATGGATACCAGATTTGCCCGATTTAGGCACTTATGATGCAATTGATTTTCCGATACCTGCCAATTTTTTTGATACCTATGAAGGAAGAGAGGCGGCCATGCATCAGGACATGACCGTAGAAAAAACCATGCGCATGAATGAGGATGTAAAAGTACATATGGATTATGTCACAGGTGATTTTAAAAGACTTAACGATGAACAACGCGCAGTATTGAAAAAATATTATGATGGAGTGACCAAAGAATTTGATGAAAAAAAGTTAAGTGGAAAAGAATTGTCTAAATGGAAATTTCAACGCTATATGAAAGATTATTTGGCAGTAGCCAAATCAATGGATAGAAACATTGGAAAAATTCTTGACTACTTGGATAAAAATAATTTAGTTGAAAATACAGTGCTGGTATATGTTTCAGATCAAGGCTTTTATTTAGGAGAGCATGGTTGGTTTGATAAAAGATTTATGTATGAAGAATCATTGAAGACACCTTTCTTAATGAGGTACCCTAAATTAATTAAAGCAGGCACCAACATTACTAGGTTTGCTTCCAATATAGATTGGGCGCCCACTATTTTAGATTTAGCGCAGGTAAAGATACCTGCAGAAGTGCAGGGTGTATCTTTGGTACCAGTATTAAAAAACAATTTAGTGAAGCAATGGAAGGATGAGCTTTACTATCATTATTATGAATATCCTGAGCCACATCATGTGAGTCCACATTTTGGTATTCGTACTCCACAATACAAATTAATTCGCTTCTATAATGCAGCAACTACTTGGGAGTTTTATGATTTGAAAAAAGATCCAAGTGAAATGAACAATGCGATTCATGATAAAAACTATCAATCAACCATTAGTAGTTTAAAAAATAAGCTTAGTATTTTGATAGATAAATATCAGGATAAGGAAGCAAAAGAAATTTTAGAAAAAGAAAAATCTTCTATAAAATAATCTCCACTAAACAATCTATACAAAATAATTTCATAAAATAATTTTCAATAAAATATGAAGCAGTTAAATAAAGTAAAATTCGTTTTTATATTTTGCATGATCTTTATCTCAACAGTTGGATTTTCGCAAAAGAAAGAACAAACACCTAATATTGTTTTAGTATTGATGGACGATTTAGGTTACGGAGATTTATCTTGTTACGGGGCATTAGATATCAGAACGCCTAATATTGATCAAATAGCATTAGATGGCATTCGATTTACCAACTACTTAACACCACAAGCTGTTTGCAGTGCATCAAGGGCTGCATTGCTTACAGGGTGTTATGCCAATAGAGTGGGCATTGCAGGGGCATTAGGACCAAGAAGTGAAACAGGCTTAGCGCATTCAGAAGTGACCATTGCAGAGATGATGAAACAAAAAAATTATGCCACTGCTATTATTGGAAAGTGGCATTTAGGAGACAATAAAGAATTCCTTCCTTTGTCTCAAGGCTTTGATGAATACTTAGGCATCCCTTATTCAAACGATATGTGGCCAATGGAATATGATGGCACCCCTGCCAAACCAGAAAATTTTAAATCAAAGCATCCTATTTTACCTTTAATTAAAGACAATGATAAAATAGCAGAGATAAAAACTTTAGAAGATCAATCTACACTCACTGGTTTATATACTGATGCAGCCATCTCTTTTATTAAGCGAAATAAAAATAAACCCTTCTTCTTATACCTTGCACATAATATGCCACATGTACCTATCAACGCGTCTAAAAAATTCAGAGGCACAAGCAAGCAAGGATTATTTGGAGATGTAATACAAGAAGTAGATGATGGAATTGGTCGCATCATGGAAACCCTAAAATCAAATGGTTTAGATAAAAATACCATTGTCATTTTTACAAGTGATAACGGGCCTTGGTTGAATTATGGCAATCATGCAGGTAATCCTGGCGGATTTAGAGAAGGCAAGGGTACCAGTTTTGAAGGAGGACATAGAGTGCCATTTATTGTAAGATGGAAAGGAAATATACAAGCTGGGCAAATTTGTAATCAATTGGTTTCTGCTATAGATATTATGCCCACCATTGCTAGTATTTGTAAATTACAATTGCCTGAAAATAAAATTGATGGAGTAAGCCTACTGCCTATTTTTAAAGGAGATATGAATGCATCGCCTCGTAAAAATTTCCTTTATTATTACAGAAAAAATTCTTTGGAAGCGGTAAGGATAGATAATTGGAAATTGGTATTTGAGCATCCATCAAGATCCTATTTAAATCAAGTTCCAGGAAAAGATGGGTATCCAGGTAATACCCCTGAAAATGTAATGATGCCCTATGCTTTGTATGATTTAAGAAGAGACCCTTCAGAAGCCTATGATGTAAAAGATCAAAATCCTTTAATTGTAAGTGAATTAAATAAATTAGCCGAGGAAGCAAGAAAGGATTTAGGAGATGATATACAAAATAGAAAAGGGGAGCATGTAAGACCGGTTGGAAAATTGACAAACAAAATTAATTAAGTTGAGGTTATTTTTTAAACATAGGGTAAGTCCGAAAATAGTAGGGAGTGTTTTATTACTAAATATTATTTTATTGGCTACAACAGCTGCTGCGCAGGTACCTACCAAAACAGATACCCTTCCATCTTGTTGCATGAAAATCCCTTCTCGATTTTCTACCAATACCCATGACAGCATTCGTTTTCATCTTACTGCAGAAAAGTCTACCAAAGGAATGGTATTGATACCAGGAGGAACCTATAACATGGGAGGAGACAATGAGCAAGCCGATAGAGATGAATTCCCAAAACATAAAGTAAGCGTTGATTCATTTTATATAGATATAACAGAAGTGACCAATGCGCAATTCAAAAAATTTATTGAGGCAACAGGTTATTTAACTACCGCCGAAAGAAAACCTGATTGGGAAGAATTAAAAAAATCGGTACCACCGGGCACGCCTAAACCACCAGATGAATTATTGATTGCAGCTTCCTTGGTATTTAAACAAGCAAAAGGCCCAGTAGATTTAAATAATTATAGTCAATGGTGGGAATGGATCGCAGGCGCAGATTGGCAACATCCAGATGGACCGAATTCAAATATCATAGGGAAAGAAAATTTTCCTGTGGTGCAAGTAAGTTGGGATGATGCGAATGCTTATTGTAAATGGGCTGGAAAAAGATTGCCAACAGAAGCGGAATGGGAATATGCATCCAGAGGTGGAAAAATCGATCAAGTTTATCCATGGGGCAATGAGCCTATCAATGAAGGCAAGCCTAAAGCAAATACTTGGGAAGGAAAGTTTCCTTACCTGAATGAAAAAAAAGATGGCTATGAACTACTTGCCCCTGTAAAAACATATTTACCCAACGCTTATGGCTTGTTTGATATGGCAGGCAATGTTTGGGAGTGGTGCAGCGATTGGTATCAACATGATTATTATGTTGCTTTAAAAGATAAAGTAACTGTTAATCCAGTTGGCCCCGATACAAGTTTTGATCCAGATGAACCTTATACACAAAAAAGAGTGTTACGAGGCGGAAGTTTTTTATGCAATGATGCTTATTGCTCGGGTTATAGAGTATCAAGACGAATGAAAAGTAGCCCAGATACAAGTTTGGAGCACACTGGATTCAGGTGTGTGCAAGAAATTTCGAAATAATTGTTTAAATTTAGTCCTATGAAAATATTCAATGGCATCTTTGTTTTAGTATTCATTTTATTTGCTGCAGTGCAATACAACGACCCAGATCCGTATTTATGGATTCCCATTTATTTGTATCCTGCCGTATTGTGTTATTTAGAAGTAAAACAAAAGTCAATCAACAAGAAAGCCTATTGGCTTGGATTTTTAATATTTGGTGCTTATGCCATCTACAAATTATTTGACACCAATGGCATAATAGACTGGGTAAAGTATCACAATGCCTCAAGCATTGCATCTACTATGAAGGCAGAGCAACCTTGGGTGGAAGAATCCAGAGAATTTTTTGGATTAATTATAATTTTAGCAGTGATGGCTATTAATTATTTCAAATCCTCCAAACAGAAAAATTAGTTTTTAAAACTAACTTTTCTTTGCCGCTTGTAGTTGATGAAAACTAAGGTAGGAGCTAAGCAATATAGCAAAGAAAATAATTGCCATCATGCCAAAGGGAATAAAAGCATCAGCTACTGCCATATGCGCATTTAACGCTGTTAAATACATAATGCCATAACCAACATAAGCCCATTCTTTAAAACGAGCAGGTACAGCAGGTACAATTAAAAGTACCAAGCCAATTAACTGGCCAATACTTACTTCAAGACCTAAATAGCGCGGAATATGTAAATGATTGGCCCCGTCAATAGCCATTTGAGAATTCATTTGAATAGCACCTAATGAAAATAGGCAAATAATACTTGTTGTGGTCCAGTAGATAATTTTAGTTGTTTTCATCTTTTTATAAAATTTAAATAAAGTTAAAAAAATTATTTAGCCCCGTCAATTTTACTTTGCTTTATTTTTTCAGTACCCAAGCTGTTCTTTTTAAATACTGCATTTTCAATTTTTAACACAACGGTATTAGGCCATAAATTATTGGTGTAAAATCTTTGCCCATTTACTGCACTCACCACTAAACCAATTTTAGTGGGAGAGACATACGTAACCGCATCAAAGCCTTGCTTGTACTCCACTAGTTTAGCATCAAATCCAAGTACTGATACTTTTGTATTTTCATTGCCATCAACATGCGCTAATACATAATTTTTACGCTCACCATATTTCCAATCATTTTCACTGCTTCGGGTAATGTAAGCATAAATATATTTTTCATCATTCGATTGTGTGTACCAGATATTGTCCTCTCTAATTACAGGTACAGGTTTTATTTTATAAATAGATTCACTATTTGCAAAATTCCAAAGGGCAACTTCTTGTAAAATAGATTCTTGTTCAATTTGTATCTCGCCATTAGGCTTGGGTCCGATATTCAATAAAAAGTTACCACCCTTGGCTCTAATTTCAATTAATTTATTAATTACCTCGGTACCCGTTTTGTGCGGGTCATTGGTTGGCTTATATCCCCAATCGGTACCCATGGTATAACATGCTTCCCAAGGTCTTGGTGAGGCGGTGTTTGGGGTACTTTGCTCAGGCGTGTTCATGATATCTCTGGTTATGACCAAGTCAGGTTGAATTGACCATGCATATTCACGAATGCCATCACCTGGCCCATCTATAAACAGGATATCAATTTTTCCATAGTTGGTAAATAGTTCCTTGATTTGTTGTTTATCATAAGCCATTAAATCAGGATTATTTACAGGAAACTGCATAGGATCTTGTAAACGGCCTAAAGGAATATGGTGTTCATAGAAGTAATGAAAATCTTCGGGAGAATAGTAAAGCCCAATAGCAATACCTTCCTTGCGGTAAGCCTCAATGATTTCTTTTAAAATATCTCTTTTAAAAGGGGTATTCATTACATTAAAACTAGTTGTTTTCGTATCCCACATACAAAAGCCAGCGTGGTGTTTGGTAGTAAATACAACATATTTCATTCCAGCCAGTTTGGCCATTTTTGCCCAATGGGTAGGATCAAATTTTTCAGGATTAAAGTATTGAGGGAGCTCATTAAAATATTTCTCTGTATAAGTGGGGGTAGATCCAGCCAGCGTATGACTAATAACACCGCCTAAAGTAACATCTACGTTCCAATGAATAAACATGCCAAAGCCTAGGTCTTCATACCAATTTACACGATCAGGATTGTTGGTAGTTTGTACTTTTTGGGCAGAAGCGCTAAAAAAGGTAAGTAGCACAAAGGCTATACCCAGTAATGTTTTCTTTTTCATATTTAAATATAATTAAATTCCTAGAAAACAAATATCATTTTATCCTAAACTAACAACTTATTTTAGATTTTTAAATTGTTAAAGTAGTCAAATTTTAAGTTCAGACGCTGTATCTTTGACCTAGTTATGAAAAAAATATTATTTTTCTTTTGCTTTGCTCTGGTAATTATTTTACCATCATTTTCATTTGCAGAGGGAATCAATACTTTACCTAATTTTCATATAAGTCAAAAGCAAACCATTTCAATTCAGCACATCATCCAAGCCGATCTGTTTTTCAACGACGATTATATAATATCTTAGGCCGATGATGATATTAATGATGCTGTAAGAAAAACGCTTTCTCTTAATAAGGCTCATTCAAAAACTATTTCTTTTGTAGTTGAACATTATAGCGCTACATTTTTAAATAAGATATGGTCCAATAAGTATCTTTTCTTTTTACACAGTCCGCTTTTTATTTTTATTAGCGTATTTAGACTCTAATTTTATTTTTTGTTAACTGCTTGAATTTTCCAGCATTAACTACTTCTCATTTTTTAATTGATTAAATTAAAATTTAGTATTTACTATTTTTTATTACACAATTAGATAAAGTCCATTTTCAAAATATATAATGATATGAATAAAACAATCCTGTTCGCCGCCCTTTTAAGTACTTTACTATTTACAGCCTGTAGTTCTAAAAAAGAAGAAAAATTGGAAGAAGGTAAGTATACTATTACGAATCCTTTAATGATGGATACTTCTTTTACCAAAGACTATGTAGCTGAAATACAGTCGCTTCAAAATATTGAAAAACGCGCAAAAGTAAAAGGCTTTATAGAAAGTATTAATGTAGATGAAGGGCAGCATGTAAGTGCAGGTCAATTACTATTTACTATTAGACCCAAAGAATATGAAGCCGAGCTTATAAAAGCAAAGGCCAATGTTAAAAAGGCTGAATTAGAATTACAGAATGTGAAAAAATTAGCTGACAAAAATATAGTTTCTCCTAATGAGCTTTCATTGGCTGTGGCAAAGTTTGACGAGGCTAAGGCCGATGAAAACTTAGCAGAATTATATGTAGGCTATACAAAAATTAGAGCGCCTTTCGAAGGCACTATTGATAGATTAAAATTTAAAATGGGAAGTTTAATAGACGAAGGCACTTTACTTACCACTTTGTCTAATAATAAATCGGTATATGCTTATTTTAATGTTTCAGAAGCAGAGTACCTCGATTATAAATCACGTGCAAAAAATAAAAATAATGCCACTTTATTTTTAGCCAATAATATGCCACATAAGTACAAGGGGCAAGTAGAAACCATTGAAGCAGAGTTTGATAAAAATACCGGCAGTATTGCCTTTAGAGCAAAATTTCCTAACCCTGAATTATTACTAAAGCATGGAGAAACAGGTAGGGTACAACTTACTGTTGATCTTAAAAACAGTTTAGTGATTCCTCAAAAAGCAACTTATGAAATTCAAGATAAAATTTATGTATTTGTAGTAGACGCTAACAATATATTAAAATCTAGAGGAATCACTATTAAGCAGAAATTTTCAAATTTATATGTGATTGAATCTGG
>CAINFN010000249.1 GCA_903848125.1 uncultured Bacteroidota bacterium | reverse complement strand
TGCTAAAGCTATTATTTTGATCACCTTAATTCTATTCCTAGTAATTTCAAAAACCTCGTCTACCAATGCAGGTGTAGCCATGGCAGGATCATAAAAAGTTTGGGCTGTTTTGTTTTTGATGTACTCATAATCTCCTCTTTTAGGATAAGAGTCGCCCATGGCATTTTCAAACAAACCACTGCTTCCAGTCAATATTAAGGATTTAACTTTTTCAGGATTTTTTAAAACATATACCAAAGCTACATGGCCACCTAATGAGTTGCCTAGTAAATTGATGTTAGTATAGCCTTTGTGTTCTATAAATTGAGTCACATGTTTTGCTAAACCCGTTACACTAGTATGTAAAATATCTAAATCAAATAAAGGCAACAAGGGCACGACCACTTTATGAGTAGTTCTAAACTTTTCAATAAGATCAGAAAAATTACTAAGCGCTCCAAATAAGCCATGAAAAAGCATCAAGGTTTCTCCCTCGCCTACTTCTAAATATTCGAATTTGTCTTCTTTTTTAATTTCGTATTCCATAATCTTAATCTCTTTGAACCATTCTTTTACAAAAACAGGGTTAGGCATGCCTATCCATTTGGTTAAAGATACTTAATTCATTCTAAAAAAGTGCCTTGAATGACTTAGCGCTGATCAAATTACAAAAAGGGTAACAATTTAGTAATCTACTTAAAATCAATAGATTGAAGGTATATACTACCCCTTAAATGGATTAGAAAAAGTAGATAAAGTATTTTTTATTGAAGGAAGCCAAACAGCCATTTTTTCCATGCAATATGGCCACCATTTTTGAAGCCATTGATAGGAATAGGTTTCCTTCATTTTTTCAACTTCAATGACACCTAGGATTTGTAAAAAATAAACCATAGCACTTAACATGGTAAAATAAATAAATCCATATAAAATAATACCTAATAATTTATTTAACCAACCAAGCATAAGCCATTCTGCGGTTTGTTGCAATAAACTAGCCGTCCATCTTAATACAATCAACACCAAAATAAGAATGATTAAAAAAGAAATAAACGGCAGCCAATGGGATGCTATTTTAGTGTGTTCTTTTAATTGACTGGCCACCCATCCTGCAAATTGGAAAGCTAAAATCAATCCAATAAATAAAGAAAAAAATGAAATAAGTGCTCTTATAAATCCATTTTTATACCCTTTCAAAAGGGCAATAATTAAAATAGTTCCAGTGAGTATATCTAACCACATAGCTTAACTACTTAATAAAGTTTTTGCAATGGCAGAAATCACTTTACCATCTGCTTGGCCTGCTAATTGTTTAGTAGCCAGTCCCATTACTTTTCCTAAATCCTGCGGACCAGCAGCGCCTACTTGTGTAATAATAGCTTGCACAGCGGCTTTCACTTCATCTTCACTCATTTGTGCAGGTAAGAATTTTTCTATAATGGCAATTTCAGCAGCTTCTGTTGCCGCTAAGTCAGCTCTATTTTGTTGTTCATAGATTGTTAACGAATCCTTGCGTTGTTTGACTAGTTTCTGTAAAAGTTTTAATTCTACCTCTGTAGAAATTTCACCATTGGCACCTGGCTCTGTTTTAGCTTTTATAATTTCAGCTTTGATTGCTCTTAATCCGCGAAGCAATGCTTCGTCTTTATTTTTCATAGCGTCTTTTAACAAAGACATTACATCAGTTTCTAAGCTCATAGTAGGTTATTTTGAATTTTGTGAAAGTTGGCTTGCTCTAAATTTATTATAAAAAGTTTTTGCAAATTCTTTAAACTCATTTGACAAAGCTTCATCTTGAGTAGCTCTTAAATAGGCGTCACTCATCCCCATTAAATTTTGATAAAAGAAATCGGCCATTTCATCCACCATCATTTCTTTTGTCCATAAATCAATGCGTAAAGCGGTTTTGTCGGTAGGGTCCCAAAAAGTAAGCATCATTGCTCTTGCTTCCTGCGCCTCAGTAGCAGTGCTATCAGAAGCAGACCATTTGATATTTTGCGGGATTTTTTGTTCGTCCAATCCTATTTGAACTTGTATACTTGATTGATGCATAGTAAAAATTTGAATGGCAAAAATACAATTTAATTAAATAAAAAACGGCTAACTCTTTAAGTCTATAGGAATTTTTATAAAATGATTTGAGCTCCTGTGCTCCGTTAATTCTACAAACCACTCTTTTCCCATTTTTGCTCTAGCTTGTCGATACATTTCATCCTTATAATATAATTTGAAATGATTAAAGAGGGCTTGCTTCTCAGAAAATAAAAATACTTCGCCTGCCTTCATCCAGGAAGTGGGTTGCGAGGGGTTTTGATTAATGAGCAATGGGATATCATAATGAACTGCCCACTCTATTATACTTGTTTTATCAAAGTTAATTCCATCCAATAAAATAGCATAGGAAGCAGCGAGCCATTCCATTTTTAAATCTGGTAAGGTCTTTAATAAGATGTCATCTTTAAACTTATACCCTTTTAAAATTTGTTCTGCTTCTTCTAATTGTTTATTATTATCTACTATAAACACAAGCGCCATAGTGGTTTGCTGCCATTTTTTAAATTGTGAAAACTCTTTTAATGTGTCTATTAAATGATCAATAGGTGTAAAAGATAAAAAATAATTATTGCCCTGCGTTAATTCACTTCTTGTTTCTGATAAATCAACCCATTCTAATTTAGGCAACAAAGAAACAGGCAGCCAAGCTTCTTGAATTTTTTGTTCTAAGGCAGGATATTCATTATGTAAACTATCCGTAGACCAATCATTAATGGCAAAAGTAGCAACTGCTTTTTTTATAAATTTTTTGAAAGTACGCTGTTGTCGCCATTTAGTGACCCAAGCAATATTTTGTTTTAAATAGGGGCTAGAAAGTGGAATAAAATAATGAGGAAATTGATAACTTCCCTTAAGTTCAGATCCAAAGTGAATAACAATGGCATTGGTGACTTCGCCTATCAATTTCTCTGCTTGGTGTTTCTTTAAGATGGTGACATTGCCATAAGTGGTGTATAAATCCTGATGCGCTAAAGGCACTTGATTGCCCACAATATAAAAATGCAAGTGTGCCGATGTAGTTCCTACTTCAATGATATCCAATACCTTTTGATATACTATATCGGATGGATGGATGAAATCTGTCTCTGTTAAAATGAATAAGCGCATATGCAAAACTACTGCATACTTAACAATTTATCCACCAATCATTTACTAGGCCTAGTTCATATTAAATGTCCCCTAACTTTGTAGTATGGCAAAACACTTGCATCAATTAGATTTATTTGGGGCTGAAATAGCCAATCCGGTAACCATTAAGGCACCCAAAGAGAATTTAAAAGTGTACAAAGCCCAAGTTGAAACCCACAAGCAAGAACTTAAAGAAGACGCTTTGCCCACTGTGTCAAGAGCACCTATGTCTTTAACTAAGCATGCTCAAGTACATAAAAGAGGTAGAAAATCCTTTGCATCAATGGATGCCGAAATAAACAACTTACAAGTACCCACAGCAGATGAACTTGTAAAAAAATTGTACTACCCCATTGGAGAAGTAGCCATCTGGTTTAATGTAAACACTTCCCTAATTAGATATTGGGAAAAAGAATTTAAACAATTACAACCCAGAAAAACAAGAAAAGGGGATCGTTTATTTAGAGCACAGGACATTGAATTTTTGAAACAGATTTATTACTTGTTAAGAGAAAAAAAATATTCCATTGAGGGGGCTAAAAACTATTTGAAGAACAATAAAGAAAAAGCAGACAAGGATATTTCTTTATTAAATAGTTTAAAAGATATTAAAACATTCTTGATTTCCTTAAAAGCTTCTTTGTAATTATTACAATAGTAACTTTAAATCCTATCCTTTCTCTGCAAAATTAATTTGAAATTGATTCGCGTAGCTAATGGCAGCTAAATTAAATTTTTCTCTTAGCATTTGGAAGGACACTAAACTGGCATCCATAGAAATGAAACACTCAACGTGAATCACATGAAATTGTTTCCCAGAATCTGAAATAAATACAATTTGATTTAATACACTCGACTCTTTAGTAATTTCATCTCTTAAAAATTGCGCAAAACCTGCTAGCTTTTCTGCAGAGGTATTGAC
>CAINFN010000248.1 GCA_903848125.1 uncultured Bacteroidota bacterium | reverse complement strand
GCAGGGGCGCAACCTATGTGGAATGTGGATCAATTAGCCGGTGTAGTGAATAATTTACAAGATCAAATAACAAGTTTAAAGAAAAAATTGAATTAGACTATTTTAATAAATTGAATATCATTGTATTACAACAATATATTTAAATAAAAATAGCTGAATTTAATATTCATCTTATTCCCACTCAATGGTGGCGGGGGGCTTGCTACTTATATCGTAGACCACTCTGTTGATGCCTCGAACTTCGTTGATAATGGCATTGCTTACATGAGCTAGGAATTCATAAGGGAGGTGTGCCCAATCTGCGGTCATGCCATCCACCGAAGTGACAGCTCTTAGGGCTATGGTGAATTCATAAGTACGTTCGTCACCCATTACGCCTACACTTTTTACAGGCAATAATATGGTTCCAGCTTGCCATACTTTCGTATACAAGTCAAACTCTTTTAAAGCATTCATGTAGATATGATCGGCTGCTTGTAATAAGGCCACTTTTTCAGGGGTAATATCCCCTAATATTCTAATCGCCAGTCCAGGTCCTGGGAAAGGATGCCTATTAATTAAGGCGGGAGAAATACCTAATTCCAAGCCTACTTTTCTTACTTCATCCTTAAATAAATACCTAAGGGGTTCCACCAATTTTAGGTGCATGGTGTCAGGTAAGCCACCTACATTGTGGTGTGACTTGATGGTTTGAGAGGGGCCATGAACGCTTACGCTTTCAATAACGTCTGGGTAAATAGTTCCTTGACCTAAAAACTTGGCTTCCAATACTTTAGAAGCTTCTATTTGAAATACATCTATAAATAGTTTTCCGATAATTTTTCGCTTTTCTTCGGGCTCCGACTTACCTGCAAGGGCGTCATAGAACATGTTTTTAGCATCTATGCCTGTAACATTTAATCCAATGGATTTATAGATATCCAAGACGTCCTGGAATTCATTTTTGCGTAACACCCCATTGTCCACAAATATGCCGTGTAATCTATCCCCAATGGCTCTATGAATTAAAGTGGCAGCTACCGTACTATCTACCCCTCCGCTTAAGGCCATAATTACATGACTGTCTCCAATTTGAGCTTTTAGCTTGTCAACCGTCTCCTGAACAAAGGATGAAGGAGTCCAATTTTGATGGCAACCACAAATTTCTACCAGAAAATTCTGAATCAATTTCTTTCCTTCTGAGGAATGATATACTTCTGGGTGGAATTGGAAACCATGCAATGGATTCCCGGTGCCTTCTTTTTTTCTAAAAGCGGCTACTGGGATACTTTCTGTATCGGCCAAGAGTTCAAAATCTGCTGGAAGTTGGGTAATGGAATCACTGTGGCTCATCCACACCTGGCTATTATTGGGTATATTTTTAAAAATAACGTCGTCCTTTTGAATACGTAATTGTGCACGGCCGTATTCTCTTTTATTTGATTTCTCTACTTTCCCGCCAAAATTCTTAGCACTTAATTGGGCACCATAACAAATGGTCAAAACAGGAAGTTTTTCTAGAATAGCTTTGATGTCCACATTGGGGGCATCGGCTTCATTAACACTGGCTGGAGAACCACTTAAAATGACTCCTTTTAAGGTACTATCAAACTCAATAGTAGAGTTAAAGGGCTTGATCTCGCAATACACATTTGCTTCCCTTACAGCACGCGCAATAAGCTGTGTATACTGGCTTCCGAAGTCTAGGATGAGGATTTTTTCAGTCATAGCGCGAAGATACATAAAAAAAATCCCGCCCCGAGTAGTCGGGGCGGGATGGGTATAATTGATGAATTATTCTTAATTATCGAAAAACCACTAACTAAGCTGTTGCTTTAACGGCAACGTGCTTGGCCAATTTGCTCTTTAAATTAGCTGCTTTGTTTTTGTGGATAATGCCACGTTTTGCTAATTTATCAATTTGAGAAATGATATTAGGTAATTTTTCATTGTACGCTTTTTGATCGTCAACGACTTTTAATTCACGGATAGCGTTACGGGTAGTTTTACCATAATAACGATTTCTATCGCGACGTTTAGTTGCTTGTCTAATATCTTTTTTAGTTG
>CAINFN010000247.1 GCA_903848125.1 uncultured Bacteroidota bacterium | reverse complement strand
TTAGAACGTACTATTACCATATTTCCTTGGATAGAGATCATTGAAAAGTATCAACATTTGGTTTATGAAAATCCCAATCATACTATTGATCAAAGAACCCATACTTGGAATGAAATTGTCAAAGAATTTTCTACCGATAGTATTGATTACAGTGGCTTGGATGCATATAGAGCCATTGGATGGCAAAGACAATTGCATTTATTTGAAGTACCCTTTTATTATATAGAATATGGTATTGCTCAATTGGGGGCCATTGGAATGTGGATGCAATATCAAAATAATCCAGCAAGTGCTTTAGAAAACTACATGACTGCTTTAAGTTTGGGAGGTACTAAAACTTTACCTGAACTGTTTCAAGCAGCAGGTATTGAATTTAATTTTTCACCTGATTACGTAAAAAAATTAATGGATTTTACCAATCAAGAATTAGAAAAATTATTTGACTAATAAAATAATTCCTTTTAATTAAGCTTTAGTTAGCTGGACCGTTGTTGGAAGGTCCGTTGTTCGAAGGACCATTGTTAGGTCTTGGTCCATTGTTGTTGTTATTGGGTCTTGGGCCGTTGTTGAGTCTTGGTCCATTGTTGTTATTATTCGGTCTTGGGCCGTTATTTGGACGAGGTCCATTATTGTTGTTATTGGGTCTTGGTCCTTGATTAGGCCCGTTGTTTGGCCTGTTGGTAGGTCCATTAAAATTGCGGTCCTGACTTCTATCGTTACCTCTATCATTTAAGTTGGGTCTACGATCGTTGCTGTAACTTCTTTGTTGATCTCTTCTGCGACGATCATTTTTCTCCAAAGTCCTTAAACTAATTTGACCTACTACATCTACAAATTCAGGTTCTACTTCTTTTGGTTTGCCACTAATAAGTTCAATGGCTTGTAATTCTTCTACCGCAATACCTTGCTTATTTAATTTTTTAATTTCTTCGACACGCTCAATAGTTAATGGGTAATGCTTTGTGTTATTAGGCAAAGTATACCACATTAAGTTTTTGAAAATATCTTTCTTAATTAAAAATGCTTGACCCATTACTGTTTGCAAAGTATCTGCATAATCGGGGAAAGCTTGTAAGGCATCTAAGTAAGTATCTAATTCGAAATTCAAACAACATTTTAAGCGACCACATTGTCCACTTAATTTAGTTTGATTGATGGATAAATTTTGATAACGCGCAGCAGTCGTGTTCACACTTTTAAAATCATGTAACCAAGTACTGCAACATAATTCTCTTCCACAACTACCAATTCCACCCACTTTTGCAGCTTCTTGTCTAATTCCTATTTGACGCATCTCCACTTTTACTTTAAACTCATTTGCAAAAGTTCTGATTAATTCTCTAAAATCGATACGGTCATCGGCTGTATAAAAGAAAGTACCTTTTTTACCATCTGCTTGCAACTCCACTTCACTTAATTTCATTTCCAATCTTAAGTGTCTAGCTGCAGCTCTGCTTCGGGCTAGCATAGCCGCTTCTCTGCTCTTGCTGATATGGTAGGTTTCTAAATCTCTTTCGTTGCTAGGTCTTAGAATTTTTTTCATTTCAGGACTAAATTCATCTGTCCCTCTTTTTTTCAATTGAATTCTAACCAATTCACCTGTCAAGGAAACTTCGCCAAGATCAAATCCGTTGACACCTTCGACAGTGACATAGTCACCTTTCTCAAAATGTTCTAAAGTTGTGTTTTTGAAAAATTCTTTTCGGCTGCCTTGTTTAAAGCTAACCTCTACTACTTTGCATTGAGTAGCTATATCGTCAATTGGCAAATCGCGCAACCAATCATGTACATTTAGTCTATTACAGCCTCCAGTACTACAACCACCATTGCTTTTACAGCCATTGGGTTTACCTGTTCCACATGATCCACATCCCATATATTCTAAATTCTACTGTTAATGATTAAAATACCATGCATGGGCGCCTATCTCCTCTTTCCATTTCACTACCTATGCTTCGGACAAAATTAAGGTTTTGTTCTGAATGATATGATAGAACTTGATGCCCAAGGCCATAAATAGCATTTTTGCATTGGCATTGCGCTCAATATAGTAGGTGGCTTTGTCAATTTCCTGTACAATAGCCTCCATTTGACCTACTCCAGCTATTTTATTAATTCTTAAGGCAAAGTCTTTTAAAGCGGGATCCAAGGGGAGGTCATTGCCCAATACTTTCAGTCGGATGCTTTGTTCCAATAAGTGATTGAAGTATTTCAAAAATTGCTTTTGAGGTTCACGACCCATTTTGCTCATTTCATCTACCCATTTCATCTGTGCCAAAGGTCCATTTTTAAGAATGGCATTTAGCCACTCCCTTATTTGGGCTAAAAAGTCGGCATCACTGTGTTGTAATAAATGCAAAGCTTCTCGATAATTTCCATCAGACATAGCAGCAATTTGTCCTGCTTTTTCAGGTTCAATTTTTCCTTTACTAATTAAAGCCTGTTCAATTTCTTCTTTAGAAAGTCGAGGCACTTTAATAAACTGACATCTACTTAAAATAGTAGGTAATATATTTTCTTCACTGGCTGCTACTAATAAAAAAATAGTATTGTCTGGTGGCTCCTCAATTAATTTTAATAATTTATTTCCTTCTTTACCTAAATATTCGGGCATCCACAACACCAAAACCTTATAAGCACTTTCAAAACTTTTAAAGGAAAGTTTTTTTATAATTTCTGCACATTCGTCTGCACTGATATTTCCTTGTTTATTTTCGGCTTTAATAAACTGAAGCCAATCAAATGCATTACCATAAGGATAGATGTTAATGAACTCTCTCCAGGCTTCAATAAAATTGGCGCTTATATTTTTTTGTCCTGGTTTTTCTGAAATAGAAGGAAATGAAAAATGCAAATCGGGGTGCATTAAACTACTTGCTCTATGATAAGCTGGTAAGGCAGCAATTTCATCTGGGCTATAAATTTTTTCGGGGGTATTGTTTTCGCTAGGGGCTCCAAATAAATCAGCAGCGTCTGCATTTTTTTGATTCGGGATACTTACAATGTATTGCGCAAAAGCAATGGCCAAAGGCAATGCACCTGCCCCTTCTGGTCCAACAAACAATAAGGCATGACTTAGCCTTTGCTGTTGCACCATTTGAACCAATTGTTTTTTTAATGGTTCTTGCCCTATTACTTCACTTAATAACATGTAGCGAAGATAATGGATAGTTTGGGAAGCGACTTATTTTAGATAAGACAAAATGGCGTCACTATCTGGCTTCACATTGCTTGGAAAATAAGCAATCATTTTACCATTTTCATCAAGCAAAAATTTATTGAAATTCCAACTGATGCTAGCATTAAGTACTCCGTTTTTTTCTTTTTGTGTAAGCCATTGATAGATAGGAGCGGTGTTGTCCCCTTTTACATCAATTTTATCAGCCAATGGGAAAGTAACACCATAATTTTTTTTGCAGAAGGCGACAATTTCTTCATTGCTGCCTGGTTCTTGTCCACCAAACTGATTGCAAGGGAAACCAACAATCACTAATTTATCTTTGTATTGCTCATATACTTTTTCTAAAGCTTCGTATTGAGGGGTGTAGCCGCATTTAGAGGCGGTATTCACAATCAATATTTTTTTGCCTTTATATTTGGCTAGGTTCAACGAACTGCCGTCGATGCTTTTAACATTAAAGGTATGGATGCTTTGTGCGTTCATGTTTAAACTTAATGCAAGAAGTAAAGTACTTAAAATGTATTTCATAGTGGTGTTTTGTATTTAAATGTAACAAAAAATTCAATAAAAAGTTGACTAGAGGGTGTAGGCTGCTGCGGCAATAGAAATAGAATTAGGTTGCCCTTGCCACAGGCATTGGCTGGCTGCTGCTAGGGTGGCGCCCTTAGTGATTACATCATCAACCAGTAATAAATTGGTCTCTTTGATCAAATGCGCTTGATGAAGTGTAAACCATTGATCAAATTGCTCGCTTCGTTGTAGCCGGCCTTTCTGGGTTTGGCTGCTGGTAGACTTTTGCTTTTTTAACAAGGTGGCTATTTTTAAGGTGGGTAATATTTGTTGAATGCCTTCGCAAATTATGATGGATTGATTAAATCCTCTTTGTCTTTCTTTTTTTACGGAGATAGGAATAGGAATGAGCAAATCAATTGCATTAAACCGATTTAAATGTTGCACAGCAGCGCCAATAATCCTACCTAAAAGCCAACCTGCTTTTTTATTTTGCTTGTACTTTAATTCAAAAATTAGAATTTGCACCACACTTTCTTTTGTGAAAAATAAACCAGCGCCCGCTGCTTTAATTTTGGTTCTTCCCCAAAAACTTTTTTCAATGATATTATTTTCGATTGCAAAAAGGTCACTAAAAGGCAAATTGTTTTCGCAATCGCTACACAAAACGGTATGGCTAGAAAGCAAGTCGGTGCCGCATTCTAGGCACAGGTGCGGATAAAATAAATGCAAGAAAGCATTAAAATATTCTTTGAGCTTATTGTACAAGGAAAGCAACACTAGAAAAATAACTGATATGCTTCGTCTACTCTTTCAATGGCGACAATTTCTATGCTGTGTTTTTTTATATCTAAACCTTTACTATTAAATCCAGCGATGTATATTTTTTCGAAGCCTAATTTTTCTGCTTCAGCAATCCTTTGTTGAATTCTATTAACGGCTCTAATCTCACCATTTAAGCCAACTTCGCCAGCAAAACAAATGCCTTGAGGCAAAGGAATATCTTCATAAGAGGAAAGCAATGACAAAATAATAGCCAAGTCCAAGGAAGGGTCTTCTATTTTTAAGCCACCTGCAATGTTTACAAATACATCTTTCATTCCAAAAGCAAATCCCCCTCTTTTTTCCAACACTGCCAATAATAATTGCAAACGTCTAAGGTCAAAACCAGTCACCGTTCTTTGAGGCGTACCATATACGCTTTGTGTTACAAGTGCTTGAACCTCAATTAATAATGGACGCATTCCTTCCATGGAAGCCGCAATGGTACTGCCACTTAAGGATTCATTTCTTTGTGCGATTAAAAAAGCAGAAGGATTTGTGACCACTTTCATGCCTTCGCCTGTCATCTCGTAAATACCCAATTCACTGGTCCCGCCAAAACGATTTTTTAAGGTACGCAACATTCGATAAGCATAATGACGATCTCCTTCGAATTGCAATACCGTATCCACCATGTGCTCTAAAATTTTTGGACCTGCAATCGTACCTTCTTTGGTAATGTGTCCAATTAAAAAAACAGGGGTGCCTGTTTCTTTTGCAAAGCGTTGAAATTCTGCAGCAGTTTGTTTTATTTGAGAAACACTTCCTGCAGCTGCTTCAATTAAATTGGATTCTAATGTTTGTATAGAATCAACAATGACTACCGTTGGTTTTAATTTTTTGATGGCTTTAAAGATAGGCGCAGTATGGGTTTCAGTAAGCAGAAAGAAATTTTCATTTTTCAAATTCAATCTATCTGCACGCATTTTTATTTGCTGGATGCTTTCTTCTCCGCTGATGTATAAAACAACTTGATCTTTCATCATCAAGCCCTGTTGTAAAAACAAAGTACTTTTTCCAATGCCAGGTTCTCCTGCCACTAAAACAATAGAGCCGAGTACTATACCTCCGCCTAAAACTCGGTTTAATTCAGGATCAGAACTGTCAATTCTTTTTTCGGTCAAACTATTGACTTCATTGATGGAAATAACTTGGGTCCCTTTTTGATGGTTGTGGTAGCCTTCCCAACTGTCTTCTTTTTCTTTACCGCTGTCAATTAACTCTTCGGTGAAAGTATTCCACTCATTACAAGAAGGGCATTTACCCGCCCATTTAGTGGATTCGTAACCACAATTATTGCAAAAAAAAGCCGATTTGGACTTGCTCATGGTGTAAATATAAAGAGAATCAAGGTTCAAAAATGAGTATTTACCGTAATTGACTACCTACTATTTATTTATACATAATAAATAAATAGTATACATAACTTAAACAAATAACAAGTTTTTATACTATCAAAAGTGTAGTAAAACATAGTATTTTTTTGAAATATTAACAAATTGTTAATATTTTCGGGCAGACTAGAATTCAGTCTCATCAAATAAATTTAATTTATGTTTAAAAAAATCATGCTAAGCTTATTAACAATGGCTTTTATTGTTAATGTAAATGCTCAAAATGTTACTGTTAAGGGTAAGGTTTTATCGGAAAAAAAGAGTATACCTATTGAAGGAGCTTCTATTTTCGAAAAAAACACAAAAAAAGCGACTACTTCTGGTAGTGACGGTTCTTTTTCTATTACTGTTAAAGCTGGTAGCAAGCTTGTTATTTCTGCTGTTAGTTACACAACTAAAGAAGTAAGTGCACAAAACAATGTTACCGTTCAATTGGCTGAAGAAGTGAAAGACCTTTCTGAAGTGGTTGTAACAGGGGTGGGTGTTGCTAGAGATAAAAGAACTGTTGGTATTGACTTAGCTACACTTTCCAGTAAAGATTTACCAAAAAGTGCAACTGCATCCATAGAGCAAGCTTTACAAGGTAAAATTGCTGGTGCTCAAATTTTAATTAACAGTGGTCAGCCTGGTTCTGGAGCTGATATTGTTTTAAGATCTTATAATTCATTAGCAGGCTCTTACCCATTAATCTTATTAGATGGTATTCAAGTTTATGATTTATACTCCTTAGATTTAAGCAACGTAGATAGAGTGGAGGTAATTAAAGGTGCCGCAGGAGGTACCCTTTATGGTGCACAAGGTGGAAATGGTGTAATTCAAATTTTCACTAAAAAAGGAAGCAGAAATTCTGCTAAACCTACTATATCATTCAGTTCAAAGTATACTGTAGATAATGTTTTAACTGGAGCTTGGCCTTTAGTAAATCAATTACATCACTATGAAACAAATGCACAAGGTTATATCTTAGATAACAATGGCAAGCCAGTTGCACCTGATGCTAATGGTTTGTGGCCACAACCTTCATCAGTGCCAATTACACTTACTACTTTAAACAATAAGCCATACAAAGAACCTGTTTATGATCACTTGTCACAAGCTTATCAACAAGCTTTTTCTTCTAACACAAGTTTATCTATAAGTGGTGGAACTGAGAAAATGGATTATGCATTTGCAGGTAATTTTTTCAAACAACAAAATGTGGTTCAAAATGCTTTTGACAGAACCAACCTTACTTTAAATTTAGGTGTTGAGCTTGCAAAAGGTTTAACCTTAAGAACAAGTACACAAGTTATTTTACAAAATGATGATTTATTAAGTGGTTCAAGATTTGATATGATCCAATCAGAAAATTACTTTGATTTTACAAAAAAATACAATGGTTACCTGCCTATTACTTTAATTAAAGAAGCAGGCATGAAAAATCCATTGTCTGAATTTGAAAGTCATCAACGTTTTTCAAAAACAAATAGGACAGTTCAATCTGCTAACTTAAATTATAAATTAAATCACTTTGTTGAATTAGATTATAAATACGGATTAGACATTTGGAATACAGAAGGCTATGATTATTATAAAAATCAGACCACAAACCCTCAATATATTTCTAATGGTTTCTATTGGGGTCCTTCTGGAAAAGGGTCAATCAGAACTGATTACTCAAGAAGTACTTATCAAAACTCTTTAGCAAGTATGTTTATTAAAACAGATTTTGCTAAAGACTTTAATATTAACTTGCCAATTACCACTGTTACTCAAGTGGCTTATGATTGGAGAAGAGATATGCGTCATAATTTTTGGATTCAAGGAACTGAATTGCCTTCATTCCCTCCTGCTAGTATAGCAAACACAAATACAAGAACTGGTAGCGAAGGCGCTTACGATTTCATTACCTATGGTACTATGATTAACCAATTGATAGACTGGGGTAAATTGGCTGGAGCTGGTTTTACTTATAGATCAGATTATTCTTCGGCTTTTGGACAAGGTAGTAAGCCATTTAATTTCCCAAGAGGTAATGTTTATTTAAGATTATCTGAATTATTTAAATCAGACTTATTATCAGAATTTAAAGTACGTGCAGCTTATGGTGAAGCAGGGGTTCAACCTGGTGCTTACCAAAGACAAACTACAGCTGCTTCTGGTAATTTTCAAGGAACTGGAGTTTATTTAGCTATTCCAAGCACTTTAAACAATCCTAACTTGAAAGTACAAGTAACAAGTGAATTAGAAATTGGAACGGATTTGATTATCCAACCTAAATTTTCTTCTAACTGGTTTAGCAAGTTTAACTTAACCTATAACTATTATAAGAGAGAAAGTAATGATATCATAGATAACGCACCTTCACCATTGTCAACGGGTGCTGATGGGCAAGTGAACAATGTTATAAGCTTAAAATCTAATGGTATGGAAGTTTCGTTAGATGTTGCTGCTTATAAATCTAAAAATATTAGTTGGAATTTTGGTTATAGATTCTCTAATCCTAAAACACAAGTTGTTTCAACTTATTTAGGACAACCTGTAATTAAAGGTGCCTATGCTATAAGACAAGGAACTAATTTAGGTGTATTCTGGGGTCAATATGCTTTATCTAGCTTAACTGCAAAAGATCCAAGTGGTGCTGCTTATTTAGCAAATCCTGCTAATTTTGCTGTTGATAGTTATGGAAATGTAGTAGATAAAACTTCTGGTAAAGTAGTGTTAAGTAATTCTAATGATAAAGTATTTATGGGAGATCCTAACCCAAGTATGATTCAAAACTTTATCAACACATTTACTTTCAAAAACACACTTACTTTCTCTTTCCAATTTGATATGTTTAGCGGTAATAAAATTTACAACGAAACAAATCAATGGTTGTATAGAGATACAAGATCAAAAGATTTTGATAAACCTGTAAGTTGGAGTGGACAAGCTGCAGGTGCATATCCTGTTTACTACAGCAGTTTATACAATAGTGTAAACCCAGTTAATTGGTTTGTACAAGACGGTTCATTTGTTAGATTAAGAGATGTATCATTAAGTTATATCATTACTAAATTCCCAGGTACCATTTTTAAATCTGGAACTATCACAGTTTCAGGAAGAAACTTATGGACTAAAACTAATTACCAAGGTTTAGACCCAGAAGCAGTTTCTACTGGTGCGGTTGGAAGAGGGTATGATAGCTTTACTTTCCCTAACCTAAAATCTTTACAAATTGGATTTAATTTTACATTCTAATCATAAAGAAAATAATAATAATATGAAAAATAAATATTTAGGCTTAATAACAATATCTGCTCTTCTTTTATTTTCGGCATGTAAGAAAGAGTCTTTAGATTTAAAAGATCCTGTGAGTCCAACCCTTTCATCTGTAAATACGGAGTCTGGAATTTTTCCATTCGCCTTAGGAATGTGGTCTAAGATGCTTAGCGGTGATTATAATATTGCTGCAAATTATCATTCAACCATGGGTGATGAAACTTTTATCCCATGGGGTAATTATGGTTGGAGATGGGGTAACCAAATTGCCAATATTACCTTACCAGATGGTACAGTAGTAACAAATCCAATTGGTCCTTTGCAAAAAGATCAATTACAAAGCACTAATAGTAGAGAAGCAGGTGATGTAAATGCATTTTTATACGAGTGGAAATCGATGTATTATACCATTGCAACTAGCAATGTTTTATTAAACTATTCAAAAAAGCCATCTTTTACTTTTACAGGAGATGCAACAACAAAGCAAAAAGTATTACAAGCATGGGCTTATTTTTGCCGTGGTTATGCCTATTCTAGAATTGGCTCTATGTACATTGCAGGAGTAATTAATAATGTTTCTGGAACAAGTGATTTTATTCAAAATAACTTCGTTTCTAGTGCTGCAATAGTTAAAGAAGGTAATGCGAATTTAGATAGCGCTATCGCTATTTTAAATACCCTAAGCAATAATGATACTTATGCCTCTATGTTAGGAGGAAGTGGTGGCATTTCAATTGTGCCAGCATTTTGTAACACACATGGCTTAGTAAAACCAGACAATTGGGTTAGAATTTGTAATACCATGAAAGCGCGTAACTTATTAGTGAATAAGAAGACAAAAGATATGTCTGCAGCAGATTGGAAAGCCATTCAAGATATAGCAACTACTGGTTTAAAAGCCGGTGATGTTACATTTACCGAAGGCTTTACACCTGATGGAAATAATGATATGGCAGGTGGTTTTTGGACTCCTTCCATCCAATTATCCGACAATAACGGCAACGGCGGATGGTTATTCGTAAGTGAGCGTTTGGTTCAAGAATTCAAACCTAATGATTCAAGATTGGCTAGAAATTTCATTAGCGATTATGGAATCGTCTTATTGAATCCAAAAAATAGAGGTATTGCTTTTGGGACAACTTATCATACCATTGATGCTGAAGATGGTGGTGATTTTACCACCAAAGACAATACCACTAATGTGCAAGCATATTTCGTTCCTAGCTATGAAGAAAATGAATTAATGCTAGCAGAATCAAAAATTAATCAAGGTAATATAGATGCTGGGTTAGTTCATGTGGATGCTGTAAGAAAAGCACAACATGCTGATTTGTCAGCGGTAAGCGGAACTGGATTAACACTTGCTCAAGCAAAAGAAGAGTTAAGAACTGAAAGAAGAGTTGCACTTTTCTTAAGAGGATTGGCTTTTTATGATGCACGTAGGTGGAATGTAACTGCTGCAAAATCTGCAGGTGGTGGTCGCGCTAATGCGAATGTATTGGTTCCGAAAGGTTTTGGTACTTATACCTCTAGCGCTGTTCGTCCTTGTTTTATGGAATATAACTTTATGGACTATTGGGATGTGCCTTTGAATGAGTTGGATTTCAACAAACCTTCAAGTGGTTCTGTTCCAGTTAAGCAATAGTATTCTTAGCACTTAGAACTTTAAGTAGCTTTTAAGTCTTAAAAAAAAGCCCTCCGAATTTCGGGGGGCTTTTTTTTGCGTATTATTTTATAAGAATATTTACTTAAAATTGGAGGGAGTTTAAATCACAATTTCTTCCTGCTGATCATCTAAGAATTGGTACTTCACCAAATGGCTCGCGTTAGATGCCTGTGATGTAAGCTTAATTTTATATTTCTTTTTCCAACGCTTTATAATGCTTGTAAATAAGCCCTTGGTTAAATGAGAGTGAATGATAGGGTGCACGACTAAAATCAAAGATTTGTGACCGTGTGTGGCCAAATAAGCCAATTTTTTCTCCATTTCATCTTCCAATAACAAGGCAGAAGTGATTTTACCCGATCCTGCACAAGCTGGACAATCTTCAGAGGTATTGATATTTACTTCGGGACGAATTCTTTGACGAGTAGCTTGTAATAAGCCAAATTTAGAGATGGACAAGATGGAATGCCTGGCTCGATCGGTTTTCATATGCTCTTCCAAAGCCTCTTGTACTTTTCTGCGGTTATCTGGCAATTTCATATCAATGAAATCAACCACTATAATGCCTCCAATATCACGTAATCTTAATTGCCTAGCTATTTCTTCTGCTGCTTCCAAATTGGTTTGTAAAGCATTTTCTTCTTGATTATTGCCTACGCTTTTAAAACCGCTATTTACATCTATCACATGCAGGGCTTCGGTGTGTTCAATAATCAAATAAGCGCCACTGTTTAAATTGACTGTTTTTCCAAAACTAGATTTTACTTGTTTGGTGATTCCATACTGATCAAATATTTCTTGATCCCCGCTGTATAAACTTAAAATATTTGTTTTGTGCGGCGCAATTCTTTGTAAATAGCTATGCGTTAAATCATATATTTTTTTATCGTTGACGACAATTTTATTAAAGTCTTCACTTAATAAATCTCTTAGTATACTATTTGTTTTACTTTCCTCATTCATGATTCTAGCAGGAGGCAAAGCGCCTTTCATGTTAGATTGAATGTTTTTCCAGTTTTGAGTTAGGGTCAATAAATCCTCATGTAATTCAGCGGTGGTCTTGCCTTCCGCTGCTGTACGAACTATGATACCAAAGTTTTTTGGACGAACCCCTTCTAATATTTTTTGTAATCTTTTTCGCTCTTCTCCAGAATGAATTTTTTTAGAAACCGCTACAATTTCATTGAAAGGAGTTAACACCACAAACCTTCCGGCTAAAGATATTTCACAAGTAAGGCGGGGCCCTTTGGCTGCAATAGGTTCTTTTAAAATTTGAACCAAGACAGTGGGCTTGCCATTTAATACCTCACTAATTTTTCCCGTTTTTACAATTTCAGGAGCCGTTTGAAATTTTGCAAAATCAAATTGATTGTTGTTGTCATTCATTGACAACTGCGTAAACTTAATGATTGATTTTACGTAAGGACTTAAATCGGTATAATGCAAAAAAGCATCTTTTTCAAACCCAACGTCCACGAAGGCTGCGTTTAATCCTGGGATAATTTTTTTCACTTTTCCTAGGTATAAATCACCTACAGACCAACGGGCATCCATTTTTTCGTTGTGTATTTCTACCAACTTTTTCTCTTCTAACAAGGCAATTTCTACCCCGTTTTCCGAGCTATTAACTATTAATTCTTTGTTCACGTATAGCAACTTTTTAAAAACAGATTGCCTGCAAAATAGCGAGCAGCTGCTTTATTTTTTTTGAATCACGACCACTTTACAAAGGAAGGAAAAGGTAAGGTAAAGTTGCTGAGTAGATAAGTGGTGTGCAATTTGAAAAGAAGACAAGCGTATCTGTAAATCAAATACGCTTGTCTATC
>CAINFN010000246.1 GCA_903848125.1 uncultured Bacteroidota bacterium | reverse complement strand
GTAATATTGGGGTGGGTAACAGTCACAGGACCGCCTTTCTCAATCTGGTCTTTAAATCTAATAATAACAGATCCATTGGAGCCTAACACATTGCCAAAACGAGTGGTAATGAATTTAGTAGGCATGGTGGTTTCCTTTGACAAAGCTTGCACATACATTTCGGCCATACGCTTACTGGCACCCATCACATTGGTTGGATTCACAGCCTTATCGGTAGAGATCATCACAAAACGTTCTACCCCATTTTGAACGGATAAATCGGCAATTACTTTTACCCCAATTAAATTATTGCGCACTGCTTCTGTTGGGCACAGTTCCATCATAGGAACATGCTTGTACGCTGCAGCATGGTATACATAATGCGGTTTGAACTCCTCAAATAAATTGGTCATTCTAGCCGTATTGGTCACATCCGCCAAAAAGATAAGACAATTTACTCTGGTATCATTTTCAATTAACTCTAATTCTAAATCATGTAAAGGTGTTTCTGCCTGATCGCACAGAATAATTAATTCAGGATTAAATGGAATCAATTGTCTTACAATTTCTGAGCCAATGGAACCAGCTGCCCCAGTAACCAAAATACGTTTGCCTTTAAGCTGTGTTCTAATTTGGTTGTTGTTGATGCTGATAGGATCACGCTCTAATAAATCTTCAATTTTAATAGATTGTAATTGTCTACTGGAGAATTTACCTTCAGCCCATTTAGTATAGGGAGGAACGCTTAGTACTTTAATATCATGATCCAAACAAAAATCAACAATCTCATTTTTTCTTTTGGTAGGGATCGTATAGCTAGCAAAAATTAATTCATCAATGGGTTGAATGGCAATGATTTCTTTAAACTCATTAAAAGTAAGAATAGGCGCTCCATTTAAATTCTTACTTCCTTTTTTCTTATCATCGTCAATAAAAGCAAACACCTGAATATTTAATTGACTGTCATTTTCTAATACCCTTTGTGTTGCAACACCTGTATCTGCTGCGCCAAAAATAACTACAGTCTTTTTCTTCATCTTGTAGTTTTTAGCATAGGCAAATAAATACCTAACTAAAACACGATAAATAATCAAAAATAAAAAACTAAAAATAGTATACAATACAATGACTAAGTTAGTCAGTGACAGAATTGATCCATGGCCCAAAGCCAAAGTATTCAATACTATAATAATAAAGGAGGAACTTGCAATAGCAAAGGCAATTCTAAGTGCATCTTGCACGCCTGTATACCTCACAATACCCGTATAAGATTTGGTAACAATAAAAACCAAGGAATTTACTAAAGTAATTAATACAATCGCATTAAGTATATTGTTCCAATTCACTAATCTTAAAGTAACATTTTGCTGTATTAAAATAGCAATAAATAAAGCGGTAATAGTTGCCCCTAAGTCTAATAAAAGAATGAAAAATTTTGGTACAATACTGAAATTCTTAATCTTAAACATATTGTTTTTAATTTCACTCAAATTAGGGGGGTGTTTGAATTGATAAATAATGAGTCTATGCGTTCATTACATTAGCGCTCATAGTCTAACACAAAGTTATAGAATAAGGCTATAATAAGCGCCTTGATCTTAATAAATACTTAATAAATAATAGGAAAGTAGGAAAAAATGGAAAAAGGAGGTGCTTAGCCCTAATGCTTGACCCCATTACTAGCTAAAATATTAGTAAAATTTTTATAAGTAATTGTAAATCAATTACTTATTCTTTTAACCCAATATTTAAAGGAAACCCCAAGCACACCTAATCCATATTTAATGCTTCTACTTAAATTAATAGAAGAGGCTTCAGGAAAATATTTAGTAGGGCAGGTAATTTCAGCAATCTCAAAGCCTTTCTCAAATATTTGAGCAATCACTTGGTTGTCAAAAATAAAATCATCTGAATTGGCATTGTAATCAATGGCTTTCAAAACATTTATAGAATAGGCTCTATAGCCTGTATGGTATTCAATAGTTTTTGACCCAAGAGCAAGTTTTGAATACTGGTTAAAAACCTATTGGCAATGTATTTATACAAAGGCATACCACCTTTAAGCGCACCGCCGCCTAAAATTCTAGAACCAAAAACGACCGGGTACAAATCTTGAGAAATAATAGAAACCATCGAAGTAATTAACTTGGGGGTATACTGATAATCGGGGTGCAGCATAATTACAATATCTGATTCAATGGCAATGGCTTTATCGTAGAGCGATTTTTGATTGCCACCATAGCCCCGATTAACTTGATGACTAATGATATGTTTGATATTTAATTTCTTGGCAAGTTCGACTGTATTATCGGTTGAATTATCATCACATAAAATAATATCATCTACGATATCAAAGGGTATTTCTCCAATCGTTTTTTCTAAGGTTTTAGCTGCATTGTACGCAGGTAAAACAACAGTAACTTTTTTATTATTGATCATAGGTTATAATAAGCTGCAATTTACAATAATTAATTCTTATACTTAATGGTCCAGTTTTTATTTTTATCGGATGATTCAATATTGTAAAGCAAAGGATCAATAATGTTCTTTGAGTATGAACGGTATTTCAAACTATCTGAATTTCCTATATAGCACCCATTTTTAAAATTGGCTTTGGCGTAAACCCAAACAAGGTATTCATAGGAATCAAATTCAGTTTTTAAATCAATATATATTGGTTTGTTGCTGATTGAGTTATTTAATGAATTGTCTTTTGAAATTTTACTAAAAAGCGTATCCATATTTTTTTGAATAGATGAATTCTGAGTAAAATAATTATCTAATCTTGATTTTTGGAATATTGTTTTTTTATCAAAATCGAATAACCCAATTGAATCTTCTAATTTAAACAATATTTTTCTTTGTTCTTTTGATAAATCTTTTTTTAGAGAATAGGATGAATCTAACAATGTATAATTATCAAGAATAACTTCTTTTTTTGATGCGGGTAATAGCGCTAGTGACGCCTTGTCTAAATCCCCTTTAGGAGAATTGGTTAAAACCCTTCTTAAATAAAACGGATTGCCAATAATAGGTTTGGCTCTATTAAAATACATAGGGAAAATGGAAATAATCAAAAACAGGAACATCATGCCATTTATTATAAACTTACTAGTTATACAAGTATAAACAATATAGGTACTTATAATAATCATGAAAAGTAAAACAGGTAATAATAAACGGATATCAAATGGTGTATATCTAAATAGTAGCCCATACAATGAAAAGGCAATGAAGCAATAGGCGAATAATAAAAGTAGCTTAGTCCTATGCTTAGATTTGAAAACTAGAATTAAAGAAATTAAAATCAATACAGCGTGAATAAAGCTACCCGCTGTATCCTCATTTAAATGGTTGTTAACAGTAAAGGCTTCTCCTGCCCAATTATTGCCTGGCATATTTTCTGAAATACCTATTGTATTATGAAGGGAATGATTTAATGAAAATAGTAAATTATTATAACCATTGATAGGAAGTGAAATAAAATCAACTACATGCTTACAATTATTAGAAAGCATATTTTGTATACTAATTGTAGTATTTACAATCGTGGCATTTTGATCAAATAAATCCTTACCAGTAACGCTTCCAAAAAAGTAAAAATTTCTTAAAAATAAGGGGGCTAAAATTACAACTATAGTTAAAATAGAAATAAGTATAGCAAAAATGGTATGATTGTTACTTTTCTTCTTTAATATATCAAATAATAAAAAAATGACAATTGGAGCTGCAAAAATAGCTATATGGTATTTAGTTAAAATTCCTAAAGTAAGTGATAAAGCTAAAAATATAAAGTTACTTTTAAAATTTTCATAAGATTTTAAAAATAATAAAGCAAATAATATAAAACTTAAAAAGAAAAAGCTAGCTAGTAAATCGGTTTGGGTAGTAGTGGCCTGAAATAGCATCATTGGGATACTTAATAATGCTAATAATAAAAATAGCTGGCCTTTCATCCCAATTTTTAATAAACTAAAAATT
>CAINFN010000245.1 GCA_903848125.1 uncultured Bacteroidota bacterium | reverse complement strand
CTACCATTTTCTATGAAACAAGAAGTAAAAAAAGGAGGCTACATCAAAAACGATCAAATGATGTTAAAAATCCAAGAAGAACGCGTAACCATGAGTATTTATGATTTTGCCTTAAAAGGTAAACACAATGCTTACAACACTATGGCAGCAAGTATTGCTGCTACCACCTTAGGCATCCGAAAAGAAAAAATTCGTGAAGCGGTGAGCAATTTCCATAGCCTTGAGCATCGTATGGAATTTGTTGCTACGGTGAGAGGGGTTGATTTTATCAATGATAGCAAAGCCACCAATGTAAACAGTACTTGGTATGCACTAGAAAGTATGCAAAAGAAAACTGTTTTAATATTAGGCGGTGTTGATAAAGGCAACGACTATGAATTAATTGCAGAGCTAGTTAAAGAAAAAGTGAAAGCCATTGTATGTATGGGTACGGACAATAAAAAAATCATTGACTTCTTTAAAGACTTAGTGCCAACTATTATAGAAACAGATAGCGCTAAGAAAGCGGTAAATGCTTCATTTAAATTAGCTGAAAAAGGTGAGTTGGTGTTAATGAGCCCTGCTTGTGCAAGTTTTGATTTGTTTAAAAACTACGAAGACAGAGGTCGTCAATTTAAAGAGTCGGTTAAAGAATTATAATTATGTTTAACGAAACCACTGATAAGTTATTTTCACAAATGCCTAGTATTGGAGGCATGAAAGAACATTTGGATCAAAGAACCAGGGGTGATAAATATATATGGGGGTTGGTTATTATTTTATCATTGATATCTATATTGGTAGTATATAGTGCTACTGGATCATTGGCTTACAAAATGTACCGTGGAAATACCAGTGTGTATTTGTTTAAGCAAGTTGTTTTTACCTTAGTAGGCTTGCTAGTTATTTTTGGATTACATCGTGTTAATTACACTATGTTTTCTAGAATAGCTACTATTCTTTTTATGTTGTCTATTCCACTTTTAATCTATACTTTATTTTTTGGGGCTAAAATTAACGAGGGCAGTAGATGGATCAAATTGCCTATTATTAATTTAACCATTCAAACAAGTGATTTGGCAAAGTTGGCTTTGTTTATGTATTTGTCAAAAATGTTAAGTAAAAAGCAAGAAGTAATTAAAGATTTCAAAAAAGGATTCTTACCTGTCATTACTCCAGTGTTGATTATTTGTGCCTTAATTATGCCAGCTAATTTATCAAATGCATTGTTAACGGGCGCTACATCACTATTGTTAATGTTTATTGGAAGAGTGAGTATTAAGCATATTTTATTGACCATATTAGTAGCAATGATTCCCATTGTGCTCATTATCAGCGTAGCCATGGCCACACATAGCAATAGTATGGTAGCAGGCAAACCTAAAGTGGCAGAAAAAATGAAAGGTTTTGGACGTTTTGGGACTTGGGTAAGTAGGGTACAAGATTTTATGTATGATGGGGAGCGCGAAGTGCCTTATCAAGTACAACAGGCAAAAATTGCCATTGCCAATGGTGGAATTTTTGTAGGCCTAGGTCCAGGCAATAGCAGACAAAGAAATTTTTTACCACAAGCCTATAATGATTTTATTTATGCGGTGATTATCGAAGAATATGGATTATTGGGTGGTGCGTTTATTATATTTATTTATTTAGTTTTTTTATTTAGATGCATCAGAATTTTTAGAAGATGCCCCTTTGCATTTGGTGCATTCTTAGCATTAGGGTTAAGTTTTACTTTAATTATTCAAGCCGTTGCTAATATGGCGGTAAATGTAAATATTGTACCAGTGACGGGAGTCACCTTGCCTTTGGTGAGTATGGGTGGAAGCTCTTTCATATTTACTTGTTGTTCTATAGGATTGATATTAAGTGTGGCAAGGAATGTGGAACAAATGGAAGGTAAGGCGCCTTTGGAAACAGAAATTGAAATACCAAACGAAACAGAAATATCAAACGATGAGCTTGAGCCAGCCAAATAAACAGTTGCGTATCATTATAGCAGGTGGTGGAACCGGCGGACATATTTTTCCGGCCATTGCGGTTGCGCAAGCATTACAAGCTTTAGCACCCAATGTGGCAATTTTATTTGTGGGGGCTTTAGGAAAAATGGAAATGGAAAAAATACCTAAAGCAGGGTACACCATCAAAGGCATCACCATTGCAGGATTTAATAGATCTAATTATTTAAAAAATATATTATTGCCTTGGAAATTAATGAGAAGTTATTTTCAAGTTAAATCCATTTTCAAATCGTTTAAACCTAATGCTGCATTTGGTGTAGGAGGCTATTCAAGTTTCCCTGTTTTAAAATATGCACAAAGTAAAGGATTGCCAACGTTCATTCACGAATCCAATGCATTTGCTGGCAAAGCCAATAAGTGGTTAGCCGAAAATGTAACTCAGGTATTTACTGGGACAAAAGGCATGGAAAAGTTTTTTCCTGCAGCTAAAATTTTAGTTACGGGAAATCCAATCAGAAAAAATATTATACAACATACTTATACAAAAGAAACTGCATTAAAGGTATTTGGATTAAATCCATCAATGAAAACGGTTTTAATTGTGGGAGGGAGTTTGGGTGCCAACTCGATTAATGAGGTGATAAAAAATAATGTGGTTACTTTTTTTGAAAAAAATATACAATTGATTTGGCAAATAGGCAATGCCAATGTTAGTGGCTTTTATAGCGCTGCACAAAGTTTTGAAAATATTTTTATAAGCACTTTCATAGACGATATGAGTGCAGCTTATTGTGCTGCAGATATAGTTATTAGTAGATCTGGAGCGATGGCTGTTGCTGAAATTGCTACCACTGGAAAGGCTTGTATTTTTGTTCCTTATCCATTTGCTGCAGAAGATCATCAGACATTTAATGCGATGGCTTTAGTTAACCAACAAGCTGCTTTAATTGTAAAAGACAATGAAGTAAACGAAAAATTAGTACCTACCCTATTTAAAATATTGAATGATGACCATGCCATTAAAAATATGGAAGACAAAGTAAAAACCTTTACTTTTTTAGATGCAGATAAGCGTATTGCAGAAGAAATTTTAAAAAATAGTCACTTATAATTAAGCGTATGAATCCGTTAACCCATTGTAAAAATATTTATTTCATAGGCATAGGAGGCATTGGTATGAGCGCGTTGGCTAGGTATTTTAATACACAAGGTGTGGTGGTTTCGGGTTATGATAAAACTCCTACAGATTTAACCAAGGCTTTAGAACAAGAAGGCATTGCTATTCATTTTGAAGATGATCTAACTAAAATAGATAAAGAAGCTACTGTAGTTGTATATACCCCTGCAATACCAGCCAATCATGGTGAATTAAATTACTACAGAGACAATGGTTATTTAGTAGTGAAAAGAAGTGACGTATTGCAATGGATTACCGAGAATGCATTTACTATTGCTATTGCGGGTACCCATGGAAAAACAACCACTACTTCGATGACCGCCCATATATTAAGACATACAGGTTATGGTTGCAATGCTTTTTTAGGAGGCATCGCATCTAACTATGGTACTAATTTTTGGAGCCATGAAAAAAATGTAGTAGTAGTGGAAGCAGATGAATATGATAGAAGTTTTTTAAAATTGTCACCTAATATTGCTGTAATAACAGCAGTTGATCCTGACCATTTAGATATTTATGGTACGGCAGAAGAAGTATTGAAGGCCTTTGGTGAGTTTTCAGATAAAATTAAAACGGGTGGTACACTCATTCAAAAAAAAGGGACTCATTTTGTTACCGATGCTGCTACTAAAAATATCTTATCCTATGCCTATAATCAAGAGGATGCATCTTTTCATCCCATTAATTTAAAAGTAGTGGATGGATCCTATCATTTTGATATCGTACATCCAAAAGGGGTATTGAAAAATATTATTTTAAATATGGGTGGCTTACACAATGTGGAGAATGCAACAGCTGCTATTGCCATTGCCATCAGTTTAGGTATTGAAGAAGATAAAATAGTAAAAGCAGTGGCTGCGTTTGCTGGGGTAAAGAGAAGATTTGAATATAAAGTTAAAACACCTAATAAGGTATTGATAGATGACTATGCGCACCATCCAGAAGAATTGAATGCATTGATAACAGGAATTAGAAGCATCTTCCCAGGAGAAAAAATGGTATTGGTATTTCAGCCACATTTATACAGTCGTACTAAAGATCAATGTGAAGGATTTGTTGAAACTTTAGATAAAGCAGATGAAGTTATTTTATTACCAATTTATCCAGCAAGAGAATTGCCTATGGAAGGAGTGAGTAGTGAAATGCTTTTAAATAAAATGTCCCTAACCAATAAAAAAGTAATGAGCAAGGAACAGTTATTTGAATGGGCGGAAAAAACAACAGATAAATTAATTGTGATGGCAGGTGCGGGAGACATAGATGTTTGTATTACAAAAGTTCAAGAAATATTTACCAATAAGGCATGAAAAACTGGAAAAAAATAGTAGGTCATATTTTGTGGAGCATCGCTGGTGGGCTCTTGGTATTGCTATTTATTATATCATGGAAAGCTAAAGAGGAAAAAAAATGTGCCAATATAGATGTTGAGCTAGTGGGTGAAAATACGGTAGCACTTTTTATGGATGAAAAAGAAATTTTACAAATAATTCATGAAAAAGGGATCCAAGCAGGCATGCCCATTGGCGCAGTGAATTTGAATGAATTGGAAAAAAGTTTACAAAGTATCAAGTGGATCAAACATGCAGAAATGTACTTAGACAATCAGCAGTCATTGAAGATAAAAATTGAGCAAAGAATTCCAATCGCAAGAATATTTTCTGCAGCTGGGGTTTCCTTTTATATCGATAAAGAGGGAAGGAGATTGCCTTTGAAACAGTTAACTGTATTGCGATTGCCGGTTTTTACAGGATTCCCATCTGATCAAGAAAAAATGTCAAGTCCTGATAGTGTATTGCTTAATGATGTTTTGCATTTTACAAAAGCCATTCAAAACGATTCCTTTTTTATGGCGCAAATTGCTCAAGTAAATATCGAATCCAATGGCGAGTTTGAAATGGTACCAAGTTTGGGAGATCATATCGTTTTAATGGGTACTGCGGAAAATGTGGAAGACAAATTAAATCGATTGTATAGTTTTTACAAACAAGTATGGGTAAACAGTGGTGTAAATGCCTATCAGGTGTTGGATTGTAGATTTGATCATCAAATAGTGGCTTTGAAAAAGGGAATGCAGCCCATTCAATTCTCTGCGTCTTTGTTAGCCAACGATTCATTGGAACAATTGACGACTGTAAAATTAGATACCACAAAAAAAATGGGGACAGCTATAAAAGTAGATACCGCCCTTAAGTCAAAGGCCCCTGCGCAACTTAATAAAGTGCCCATTAATGGGGTGAAATCCAATCCAAAATCTAACCCCCAAACTACCCCAAAATCTACTCCTAAAAATACGCTTGGAACAGACGTAAAATTAAAGGGCAAGCCAAAGGCCAAAACAACCGTTAAAAAGAACAATAAAACGAATAATAAATCGTTAAATAATAAGAAGAAGTCTGCAAAGGCAGTCATGCCTAAAAAGACCGAAGCTAAAACAACTAACAACTAAAAAAACAACAAAATGAGTCAGCACGATTCTCCAATCATTGTAGGTCTGGACATTGGAACTACTAAAATTGCTGCCATTGCAGGTAGAAAAAACGAGTTTGGCAAATTAGAAATCTTAGGATTTGGTAGAGCCAATAGCAATGGAGTTCAACATGGTCAAGTATTAAATATTGATCAAACCATTAAGGCCATTCAACAGGCGCTTCAAAACTGTCAATTAAGCAACCCCGATTTAGAGGTGAATGAAGTATATGTAGGTATTGCTGGTCATCATATCAAAAGCATTCAAACCAGAGGAGATCTTGTTCGTCAAGATGCAGAGAATGAAATTCAAGCTTCTGAGATAGAGCAACTCATCAACAATGCACGTAAAACATTTATCCCTGCAGGAGATCAAATTATAGATGTGATTCCTCAAGAATTCCATGTTGATAATAACCAAAATATCAAAGATCCAATTGGAGTGAATGGAGTAAAAGTGGGCGCTAATTTTTTAATTCTGACTGGTGATAGAAATGCCATCAGAAACATCAATCGTTCTGTTGAAAGAAGTGGGTTGGTTACAAAAGATTTAGTGTTACAACCTTTGGCATCTGCTAGTGCGGTAATGAGCGATATTGATTTAGAAGCGGGTGTAGCTATTTTAGATATTGGTGGTGGAACCAGTGACTTGGCTGTATTTTATGAGGGTATCTTAAAGCATACTGCCGTTATCCCTTTTGGTGGTGAAAATATTACCAATGATATCAGAATGGGTTTAGGTGTTTTAAAAAGTCAAGCAGAAGCAATGAAAGTGCAGTTTGGAAGTGCATTAGCTGAAGAAGCAAAAGCCAATGCATATGTGACTATCCCAGGTTTAAAAGGAATGCCTGCTAAAGAAATAAGTGTAAAAAGTTTAGCTGGAATCATACAAGCTAGAATGAGTGAGATACTTGATTTTGTTACTTACCATTTAAAACAAGTGGGCATGGATAGCCGCATGTTAAATGGGGGTATTATTTTAACAGGTGGTGGTTCTCAATTAAAACACCTGATTCAATTAACCGAATACATTACTGGATTGAATGCAAGAATTGGTTTGCCAAACGAACATTTAGCACCTAATCATATAGATGAATTAAAAAAACCAATGTATTCAACTTGTATTGGATTAATCTTAAAAGGGTATAACGATTATGAGCAAAACTATAAAGTGTTTGCAGAAACATTTAAGAAAGTAGAAGTGCCTAAATCATTGACGGTTGCTGGAACTGCCAATAGCTTAACAAGTCAAAAAGTAGAAATTAAAGCACCTACACCCACTACTTTAACACCAGAGCAAATTGAAAAAAGAAAGAGCAAATTCTGGGATCGTTTCAAGAATAATTTAATAGATATATTTAGTGAGGAAGAAGACAAATTATTGCCATAATATTTACCCACATTGTGGTTATAAAAAACAAATAGAATAAACTCGACAATCGGTAATTTCGATATAACTAACTAACAACTAACCATCTAACTAACCCATCTAAAAACAAAAAAATGATTCAATTTGACTTGCCAAAGCAAAAATCATCCATCATAAAAGTCCTAGGAGTAGGCGGTGGCGGCAGCAATGCTGTAAACTTTATGTTCAATCAAGACATTGAAGGAGTAGATTTTATCATTTGCAATACAGACTCAAAAGCAATTGAACAAAGCACAGTGCCTAATAAAATACAATTAGGACCCCATTTGACACAAGGTTTAGGAGCTGGGGCCGATCCTTCTGTAGGGAAGTTGGCTACGGAAGAGTCATTGGACGAAATCAGAAAGATTTTAGAAGTGAATACACGTATGGCCTTTATCACCGTTGGGATGGGGGGTGGTACTGGAACTGGCGGTGCCCCTATTATTGCAAAAATTTGTAAAGATTTAGGCATATTAACGGTAGGTATTGTCACTACTCCATTTGGTTTTGAAGGACCAAGAAGGCAAGCGCAAGCAGAAGAAGGGATTAAACAATTAAAGCCATTAGTGGATACCTTATTGGTTATTTCAAATGACAAGTTAAGAGTGCAATATGGTAATTTAAAAATGAAAGAAGCTTTCACCAAAGCGGACAACGTTTTAGCCACTGCAGCTAAGTGTATCACAGATGTGATCAATAGCCGTGGTCATATTATAGTTGACTTTGCGGATGTATGTACTGTAATGAAAAATGGTGGGGTAGCTATTTTGGGAAAGGCAGAAGTAGAAGGAGAAAATAGAGCAGAAAGAGCCATTGAAGAAGCATTGAATTCTCCATTGTTGAATGACAATGATATCAAAGGTGCTAAATGGATTTTATTAAATATCAATAGTGCAGAAGGGGATTATGAATGCACCATGGATGAATTAGAAACCATCAATAATTATTTACGTGAACGCACTGGAGAACATTCGGATGTGATCATGGGTATGGGTTATGATCCAACACTTGGACAAAAATTGGGGATCACCTTAATTGCTACTGGTTTTGAAGGTAAGGACCCATTTATGAAAGAAACACCAAAAAAAGCGGAGGCTCCTATTGAGGAAAAAATTGTGATGACATT
>CAINFN010000244.1 GCA_903848125.1 uncultured Bacteroidota bacterium | reverse complement strand
TAATATTATATGATGTTTATAAAGTAAATATATACTTAATTGTCATAAAAACGTATATATTTATCATATAGTAAATATATACTATATAAATAAAGCATATGAATATTTATATAAAGTAATTGGCAATCAATTAGTTAATAGGAATGTAATATTCTCAATAAAAAATAGATGTGGAAAAAAAGTAAATAAAATGAGTAGCTGCTTAATAAGCTTGCATAAATAAACTACTGTCCTTTGAGGCAAGTAACGAAGACCCTGTCAAATAGATATCTACTTTACGAGCACATTCTCTGCCCTCGCTGATGGCCCACACCACCAATGATTGACCTCTACGCATATCTCCTGCTGTAAATACTTTTGCAATATTTGTTTGATAAGCTTGTTCAGTGGCTTTTACATTACCACGCTCATCTAATTCTATACCTAATTCATCTAATAGACCAGTAGGATCTGGATGTAAGAATCCCATAGCAAGTAAAGCAAGTTCACATGGTATTTCTCTTACACTACCTGCTTTCTCGGTAAACTTACTTGGTCTGCCATCCGCAGCATTTGTCCATTCTAAATCTACTATTTGTAATGCTTTTAAATTTCCTTGCTCATCACCAATAAATGCTTTGGTAGCTACTTCCCAAATTCTATCTGCCCCTTCTTCATGTGAGGTAGTTGTTTTTAACAACATAGGGTAGGTTGGCCATGGCATATAATTGGCTCTGCTTTCTGGAGGCTTTGGTAATAATTCAAATTGAGTGATCGATTTGGCTAAATGTCTATTTGAAGTTCCCACACAATCACTTCCTGTATCTCCACCACCAATCACTACTACATTCTTAGCTGTAGCTTTGATGTCTTTTTCATCTATGCTAAGTTCACTTACTCTTTTATTTTGTTGTTTTAAAAATTCCATTGCATAATGAACTCCTTTTAATTCACGTCCTGGAATAGTTAAGTCTCTTGGTATAGTTGAGCCACCAGCCAATACCACTGCATGATAATCACGCATGATATCATTGACTCTAATATTAACGCCCACATTGGCATTGCATATAAATTGTACGCCTTCTTCTTCCATTACTTTAATGCGACGCTCTACCACTGTTTTCTCCAATTTGAAATCAGGAATTCCAAATCTTAATAAACCTCCTGGTTTGGGGTCTCTTTCATAAACAGTGACTTCGTGTCCCGCATAATTTAATTGCGCAGCAGTAGCCAATCCTGCAGGTCCAGATCCAATAACAGCTATTTTTTTACCAGTTCTAACATTTAGTTTTCGTGGTGTTACAAATCCTTTTTCAAAAGCAATTTCAATAATATTTTTTTCAATTTCTTCAATAGTAACAGCTGGTTGGTTAATGCCTAATACGCAAGATGTCTCGCATGGGGCAGGACAAATTCTTCCAGTGAACTCAGGAAAATTATTGGTCGAAATTAAAATCTCATAAGCTTCTTTCCATTCTTTACGGTACACCGCGTCATTGAATTCAGGAATGATGTTTCCTAAAGGGCAACCACTATGACAAAAAGGTACGCCGCAATTCATACAACGTGCTGATTGTTCATTTAGTTTTTGTTCTGGCAATAAAGAGACAAACTCTTTATAGTTCTTTTTTCTATCCTCCACTGGTAATTTGGAAGGAAGTTCTCTCGTAAATTCTTTAAATCCAGTTGGCTTGCCCATATGCTTTATTCAAAAAAATTAATTAGTTATTATTTAGTAGCAGTTGCTTTTGCTTTTTGTTTTTGTAATGCTTTTTTATAATCACTAGGGAATACTTTTACAATATTTTTCAATTGATTGTCAAAATCAGCCAAAATAAACTTAGCTACGGCACTATCAGTTTTATCAAAATGTTGTTGAATTAATTTTTTCAATAAAACTTGATCATCTTTATCGGTTGCTTCTAATTCCACCATTTCTTTATTACACAACACTTCAAAATTATTTTGTACGTCATATACGTAGGCGATTCCTCCGCTCATACCTGCTGCAAAGTTTCTGCCAGTAGCACCTAAAATAACTGCAATACCACCCGTCATGTATTCACAACCATGATCTCCAATACCTTCTACCACAACTGTTGCACCAGAATTTCTAACGGCAAATCTTTCGCCCGCTTTTCCTCTTATGTAAGCATGGCCGCTTGTAGCTCCGTAAAAAGCTACGTTACCAATAATAATATTTTCTTCAGGAACAAATGTTGCTTTCTTGTCAGGGTATACAATTAATTGTGCACCACTTAAACCTTTACCAAAGTAATCATTGGCATCACCCTCCAATTCTAAAGTAACCCCTTTGGTATTGAAAGCCCCAAAGCTTTGACCAGCAGTTCCTTTAAACTTAAAATGAATGGTATCTTCTGGTAAACCTTCCGCTTTATATACTTTAGTAATTTCGTTGGATACTATCGTGCCTGTAGTACGATCGGTATTTTTGATATCAAATTGAGCACTTACTTTTTGCTGTTTATCAATGGCAGGTTTGGCCGCAGCTAATAATTTCCAATCTAATACTTCGCTCATTAAATGATCCTGTGTTTCGGTTTGATACAAACCAACACCTGGTTCAGCAGGCTCTTTATACAACACATCGCTTAAATCCAAATTCTTGTATTTCCAATGGTTGATGTTTTCACGCATCTTTAAAGCATCTACTTGTCCTACCATTTCATTGATGGTTCTATAGCCAAGTTCAGCCATAATTTCACGAAGCTCTTGCGTAATGAATTCAAAAAAGTGAACCACATGATCAGGGTCTCCAGTAAAGCGTTTGCGTAATTCAGGATCCTGCGTAGCAACGCCAACTGGGCAAGTATTCATATGGCATTTACGCATCATGATACAACCTTCCACAATTAATGCGGCAGTAGCCACACCCCATTCCTCAGCACCTAATAATGTAGCAATGGCAATATCGCGACCTGTTTTCATTTGTCCATCTGCTTGCACCACCACACGACTACGTAATTTATTTTTTACTAAAGTTTGATGGGTTTCTGCCAATCCTAACTCCCATGGTAAACCAGCGTGTTTAATAGAACTTAATGGAGAAGCACCTGTACCACCATCAAAACCTGCAATTAATACCACATCTGCTTTTGCTTTGGTTACTCCTGCAGCAATGGTACCCACACCTGCTTTAGAAACTAATTTTACATTAATTCTTGCAGCACGATTTGCATTTTTTAAATCAAATATGAGTTGAGATAAATCTTCAATTGAATAAATGTCATGATGGGGTGGAGGAGAAATCAAACCCACACCTGGTGTAGCATGTCTTGTTTTTCCAATCCAATCATCCACTTTGTCACCTGGCAATTGTCCACCTTCGCCTGGTTTTGCACCCTGTGCCATTTTAATTTGTAATTCATCTGCTTCAGATAAATAATAACTTGTTACACCAAATCTTGCACTAGCTACTTGCTTAATGGCGCTGCGCATTGAATCGCCATTGGGTAATTTTTGATAACGAATTTCATCTTCGCCCCCTTCGCCAGTATTGCTTTTACCCCCTAAGCGGTTCATGGCAATGGCTAAAGTAGTATGCGCTTCCCAAGAAATAGAACCAAAAGACATCGCACCAGTTGCAAATCTTCTGTAGATCGCAGAAGCTGGTTCCACTTCGTCAATAGAAATGGAAGGACGTGTTGGTTTGAAATCAAACAAGCTTCTTAAAGTGCAAGCTTTTTCGGTTTGATCGTTTACTAATTTGGAATATTTTTTAAAACTTGCATAGTCATTCGCTTTGGTTGAATGTTGAAGCAAGTGAATGGTTTGTGGATTGAACAAATGAAATTCACCGCGTCTTTTCCATTGATAAACACCCCCTTCGGCCAATCGATCTACTGGTGAAGATTTTTTTGCAAATGCTAAATCATGTTTTGCTAAAATTTCTTTTGCAATTTCATCTAATCCCATACCATCAATTCTTGAGATGGCACCAGTAAAATGGCGGTTAACCACTTCCTTATTAATTCCAATGATTTCAAATATTTGTGCGCCTTGATAAGATTGTAAAGTAGAGATACCCATTTTTGAAAATACTTTGTACAATCCTTCATTCACTGCTTTAATATAATTTTTCTTTAATTTCTCGGCGTCATAATCAGATTTAATCTTTTCATGCAACTTCATATCGCGTATGGTAGACAATGCCATGTAGGGGTTAATAGCAGTAGCACCAAAGCCAATTAAGCAAGCATAATGGTGTACTTCCCAAACGTCACCCGCTTCAACGATGATGCCCACTTTTCCTCTTAAGCCTTTTCTAATTAAGTGATGATGTACACTTGAGCAAGCTAATAAGGTAGGAATAGCAGCATGTTCTGAATCTATAGAACGATCCGTTAAAACAATTACTTCAAACCCATCTTCTACCGCATCCACTGCATATCGACATAAATGATCTAATCCTCTTTTTAAAGAACCTTCTTTTCCATCTGCTCTAAAATAACATTGTAAAGTTTTGGCTTGGAAAACGCCCGTATCAATACTTCTAATTTTTTCTAATTCATGGTTGTTTAAAATAGGATGTTTTAAAGCAACACAATGACTAGCCATTGGATCTTCAGTTAATAAATTGCCTTGGCTTCCAACAAAAGTAGCTAAGGACATCACCATTCTTTCTCTAATTGGATCAATGGGAGGATTGGTTACTTGCGCAAATAATTGCTTAAAGTAATTAGTAATATGTTGTGGTTGATCACTCAATATTGCAAGTGGCGTATCCGTACCCATGGAACCAATAGGCTCCTTGCCATCAATCGCCATAGGGGTTATGATATTTTCTAAATCTTCTTTGCTGTAACCAAAAGCTTTTTGGTATTTAAAAATTTGATCGTGTTCTAAATGCGTAAATTGAATTCTAGGTTCTGGTAATTCTTCTAAACGTATTTTATATTTATTCAACCAATCACCATAAGGTTGTTGGGCACAAATGTTTTGTTTTAAATCAGTATCACTGATGATTTTACCGGCCTCCATATCTACTACAAACATTTTACCTGGTTGCAAACGTCCCTTTTCAATAATGGTGGATGGATCTATAGGCAAAGCGCCTGTTTCGGAAGCCATAATTACACGGTCGTCATTGGTGACGCAATAACGAGAAGGTCTTAATCCATTTCTGTCTAAAGTGGCGCCAATTATTTTTCCGTCTGTAAAGGAAATAGAAGCGGGGCCATCCCAAGGTTCCATAAAGGCAGCGTGAAATTCGTAGAATGCTTTTTTGACTGGATCCATTAACTCATTGCCATCCCAAGCTTCAGGAATAAGCATCATCATTACATGAGGTAAAGATCGACCAGCTAAAGTAAGTAATTCAATTAGGTTATCAAGACAAGCAGAATCGGATTGTCCTGCAGTCACCACTGGTAAAATCATTTCAATTTCTTCCTTAGAAAAATAAGGAGAGAAAAAGCTTGCTTCATTAGACCTAAGCCAATTTAAATTTCCTTGTAAGGTATTGATTTCTCCATTGTGTGCGATGTAGCGAAAGGGTTGTGCTAATTTCCAAGAAGGAAAAGTATTCGTAGCAAAACGAGAATGCACTAATCCAAATGCAGACACCACTCTTTTGTCACTTAGGTCCGGAAAATACTCGCGAACTTGATGACTCGTTAATTGACCTTTGTAAATAATAACTCTTTGTGATAAGGAAGACATATAAAATCCAATGGCTTCTTTTTTTATGGAGTTATTAATAGTATGAGAAGCGTAATTTTTTAATACAAACAATTTTCTTTCAAAATCTTCTGGATTGGTAATGTGGTCGGGTTTTTTTAAAAACACTTGTTCCATCACTGGCTCTACCGATAAGGCGGAAGGGCCAATGGTATCTTTAACAACTGGCACTTTACGATAGCCAATAATTTCAATGCCTAATTTTTCGGCAGCGCGTGCAAAAATTTCTTTACACTCTACTAAAATAGATTTGTCTGTTGGAAAAAAAATAAATCCAACACCATATTCGTTAAAGTCTGGTAAGTGAATGCCTTGTTGTAATAATTCATCAAAGAAAAATTCATGTGGAATTTGAATCATGATACCTGCACCATCTCCTGTATTTGTTTCACAACCACAAGCACCACGGTGCTCCATGTTTTCTAAAATAGTTAAACCATCAATCACATTTTGATGCGATTTTACTCCTTTGATATTGGCCACAAATCCAATACCACAAGCGTCGTGTTCATAAGCAGGATTGTACAATCCTAAGTTTTCATTTTTCGTCATTTTCAACCAGTTGTTTATAGGATACTTATAATCGGCTAGCGATTCATGGAAAATTACGAAAAAAGGAGGATTTTTAGTAGCAGAATTGTAAAAAATTTAATAACCATTTGAAATTATCTAACTTATGACTAAAAACGTAGAAGAATATCAAATAACAAACGTTTGCATTCGGATATTTTAAAACAAATCAAATAAGGTTCATTTGTAATTTAGGAAAAGCACTAGGGGGATTCAATAAAGTGCCAATTGGAAATAATCCAAATAGGCTACTGCCAGATCCACTTAGGCTTGCATAGATAGCACCTTGATCGTATAAATAATTTTTTATCTCAGCTAGATGGGGGTGTGCTTTAAAAACGGGGGTTTCAAAATCATTGATCAACTCATCTTTCCAAGTGTTGATAGGTTGCTGAATAATTTCAGCAATCGATTTTTCTTTTATGTAAGGGGTTATTTGTTGAAAAGCCCAAGCAGTTGAAATGGGAATATTTGGATGAATTAAGGCCATCGTATACTTGTCTAAATTTATCGAGATAGGCTTCATTATTTCACCTCGTCCAGTAGCATGACAAGCCTTATTCAAAATAAAAAAAGGACAATCGCTTCCCAATTTGGCAGCGTAGTGAATTAATTGATCTGTTGTTAATTTTAACTGAAATAAATCATTTAAAATAGTAAGTGAAAAAGCGCCATCACTTGATCCGCCACCTAACCCTGCGCCGATGGGAATATTTTTATGTAAATGAATTTTAACAGGAGGCAATTGCGGAAAATCGGCTTTCAGTAAATCGTAAGCCTTTTTACATAGGTTTGTTGAAATAGCTCCTGGTATTGGGTTTCCGGAGTTTGAAAATTCAACATTTTCTATTTGCTGGCTGCCACTTTTTGTAATTTCAAGCAAGTCGTTTAAAGCAGCTGGATAAAAAACGGTTTCTAAAGAATGAAATCCATCTTTCCTCTTTTCTAAAATAGATAAGCCTAAATTAATTTTGCAATTTGGGAATTGAATCATTCGTTAAGATTTCTTTTGCGCATTTTTTTTATTGATTTCATCTCGAATATCAATAGCGCGGATATAATCTTCTTGTTCTAGTACTTCTTGTAATAGTTTATTTAGCTCGTCGATGGATAAACTTGTTAAATCATTGATAGAAGCAGGGGTAGTGATGTGGGTAGGGGTAGTATTTTTTTCAGCACTTTCATTGGCTACACCAGCTTGTTCTAATATATTATCATACACATAAATAGGACATCCAAAACGTACTGCTAAAGCGAGGGCATCACTGGTTCTGCTATCAATTTCGATGGTATCATTTGCGGTAAAGCAAACTAATTTAGAATAAAAAATACCCTCCTGTAAATCGCATATGTACACCTCTTGTAATTTAATATCAAAAGCAGTCATAAAATTTTTCATCAAGTCGTGTGTCAAGGGGCGGGAAGGGTGCATGTTTTCTAAAGCAACAGCAATGGCTTGTGCTTCAAAACCACCTATTACAATTGGGAGTCGACGTAAGCCATTCACCTCCCCTAAAATAACTGCATAAGAGTTAGATTGGGTAATACTATGAGATAAGGCTACAATTTCTAGTTCAATTTTTTGCATATAAGGGTTTGCCTCCCAAAGTTAAATAATTATGCTATGCGGTGGACTTCATTTTTAAAATTGCTGCAGTTAATTTTGGCACAATTTCAAAAGCGTCACCCACTACACCATAGTCTGCCGCTTTAAAAAACGGGGCTTCTGGATCTTTATTAATTACTACAATTGTTTTACTTCTATTTACCCCAGCTAAATGTTGTATGGCCCCTGAAATACCAATGGCGATATATAAATTGGGGGCAATTTGGATTCCAGTTTGTCCTACGTGTTCATGATGGGGGCGCCAATCTGAATCAGAAACCGGGCGACTACATGCGGTGGCAGCACCCAAAGCTTTGGCAAGGTCTAAAAGGATGCCCCAGTTTTCTGGACCTTTTAATCCACGTCCACCACTTACTACCAAATTAGCTTCTGTTAAAGGAATTTCACCTTCAATTTTTTCAACTTTGGTAATTTTTATGGAAGCTGCAGGAATGGGAATATTTATTTCTTCTACACTGGCAGCTTGATTGTGATTTTGTATTCCAAAACTATTTTGATTGATGGCAATTACTTTTATCGGCGTTTCAATTTTAATTGTTGCGAATGCTTTTCCAGAAAAAACAGTTTTAGTTACTTCAAAACCATTTTGGGTGTTAGGTAAACTGCAAGCGCCAGTAACAATGCCAGCACCTAGTCTTACCGCTACTGCAGGGGCGATGGCTTTACCATTGATATTGTGTGCAAATACCACAACAGTTGCATTTAAACTTTTTGCTGCTGCAGCAATAATTGTTGAATGTGCTTTGACATCCAAAGAATTTAGAGCTTCATTTTTTAATTGATGTACTTTTTGGGCGCCATAATTTCCCAACTCTGCTAAATTTTCTTTGACTGTTCCAGCAATCAATGCTTCCGTTGCACAGCCTAACTGTTTTGCAATGGCAGCGCCATAAGACAATGCTTCTAGTGAAGCTTTTTTAATTTGTTGATCTGCTTGATCTATATATACTAGTACCATAAAATAAAATTGTAAAGGGTTAAATAACTTTGGCTTCTTCTTTTAATAATCTTACAAGCTCGTCCATATTTTCGGGGTCAATTAATTTTACGCCCGATTTTGTAGGAGGCAAATCAAATATTTGTATACTTGTAGTGGCAGTAGAGGCAGCAGGCGTAAGCACTTTTAATGGTTTTGTTCGTGCAGCCATAATGCCTCGCATATTGGGAATTCTTTGTTCAGCCATTCCTTTTTGGCAACTTACTATCATGGGTAGTGTTGCTTCACAGGTTTCTTCGCCACTTTCAATTTCTCTTTTAATAGTAGCTGTATTTCCGGTTACATCAAAATGGTCCGCTAAGGAAACAAATGGTAAATCTAAAAGGGCAGACAGCATTGAACCGATGCATGCACTATTGTAATCAATGGTTTCTTTTCCTGTAAAAATTAAATCGTAGGCGCCTTCTTTAGCCACTTGTGCAATTTCATTTGCCACTGTAAAAGAGTCATTGCTGTTACTATCAATTCTTATTGCTTCATCGCCTCCTAAGGCCAATGCTTTTCTAATAATTGGTTCTGCTTCTACGCCGCCCACTGTTACTAAATGAATGATAGTGCTGGGGTCTTTTTCTTTTAATTCAATGGCTCGAACCAGTGCATACCATTCGTCATAAGGGTTGATGATCCATTGAACTCCGCTTTCATCAAACTTTGTATTACCTTCGATAAAGGCAATTTTAGCAGTAGTGTCAGGGGTTTTACTGATACAAACTAATATCTTCATGATGGCTAATTTTGTTAAGTAATAGTTAGTTGTTTATGCAACTAATGCAAATATAAGTTAAGATGACACGAATTGAAAGAATTATTGAATTTTTAAATCAACAACCTAAGGATAATTTTTTAAGACATGCTTTGGCCTTAGAGTATATAAAATTGGGGGAGGAGCAAAAGGCCCAAGACTTATTTATAGCCATACTTACCGATGCTCCAGATTATATTGGTTCCTATTACCATTTGGCTAAATGCTTAGAAAGAATGAATGAGAAGGAAGCAGCTATAAAATGGTATGAACAAGGCATGGCAGCTGCAAAAGAGGCCAAAGACAATCATGCCTATAGTGAATTGCAGGCGGCTTATGAGGACTTGGTTTATTAATAAGGTTGCCTATACTAGCCGTTGATTGATTTTTTGATCAATTAGCTGAAAAAAATCTTCAGGTTTATAGGTCCTCCAAGCGTTTATTTCCATCAGTTCAATGTACCTATTTAATTTACGTAACAAAAAGTCGTGTTGCGCAGCAGTATGAAAATTAACTAAAACCGCCCAGCCCTCTTCTTCGGAGGTTTGTTCATACAATTCTTCGTAATAATCTTTGTCACCACTATGAAAGTTAAAAACACTTTCGGCAATTAAAATAAATTTATAAATTCCTTCTTCCATTAGTTTATCAAGCACTTCTCTTTTTAATTCCATGATGTCATTTTCAATGGCATCGTTCCATTCGCCAATCATTTCAATGATGGCAAATTTTAAATCGTAATCGACAAATAAAATTTTTAAATACAAAGTTTTACTGCCAAATTCATCCCATTGTGGATGAATGTAAAAATTGTAGACGGTTTGAGAGAATTCAAATTCACTGTATTGTCTTCCAAAAAAAATAGACTTAGGATCTTCTTCAGCCATATATAAATGGCGCCAATGATAATGTGGTTCAATGTCGTGCATACAAAATAAGCCAGTAGCAGGTTATTGTTTTTTGTGAAAAGTAATCAACCCTTCCATGGGTGATTTAATAATTTTTCCTAATTCAATTTCATAACTCAATGCTAGCTGCTTGATCACATCTTTAAAAGCAAATGCAACGCCACCTACAAAATGGATAGGGTGAATCCAGGATTCATTCATTTTATTAATATGGGCAAAAAAGAAATCATTTAATCCATCTTCGATAATATTTTCAATCATATAATGACCTCTGTGCTCAGTAAGGAAAGGGGCGAAAGAGGCAAGGGTTCTATTAGGAAAGGGGGCTTTGTAAATACTATTTAAAATGGCATCTTTATTTAGGTTGAATTTTTTTTCAAAAGCAGCCATTAGTTCTTCATCAAAAGTTTGGTATAAAAAATATTGAATTACTTTTTTCCCTAAATAAGCGCCACTGCCTTCATCACCTAATACATAGCCTAATCCAGGACTATTTTTTGTAATTTTTTTACCGTTGTAAAAACCAGTGTTAGATCCAGTACCTAATATACATACCACTCCTTTTTCATTTTGACAACTAGCACGAGCCGCAGCGACTAAATCGGTTTCTATTGAAAGGGTAGCATTGGTGAAAACTGCTTTTAATGCTTTTTTTAAGGATTTAATATTATTAAGATTAGTTAAACCTGTACCATAAAAGTATACTGCGTCTATTTTAGAGACATTTGTTTTTTTAGCAAAAGATTGCGCTAACAATTGAATCATTTCTTGAGTGGATAAAAAATAAGGGCTGATACCAATGGTGTTCACCGTTGTTTTTTTATTGTTTTGCACCAAGGTCCAATGGCATTTTGTTGCACCACTATCCGCAATGAGGTAATTCTTTATCATAACTAGTCACTCTTGTGTGTGAAAATAGCCAATTTAGTGTAATTTTAGGCCGAATAAAATTAGCATGCAAGAAAATAATAATTTGAATTGGGGTAAACCCTTGTTCTATGGCTTTTTAGTCATTTTAGGGATTTTTATAGGAGTCTTTTTTAAAGGAAATTTTAACCTCGGATCACTTACTCGTAATAAGCAACAACCTATTCAGGAAATGATGGATTTAGTACAATCCAAATATGTAGATTCGGTTACTAATGATAGTGCAGGCATTAAAGTGGCTAATTTTTATTTAGAACAGTTAGATCCTCATTCTGTTTATATTCCGCCAGCAGATGTCAACGAGGTGAATGAGCAATTGCAACCCAATTTTAAAGGAATAGGGATAGAGTTCCAACAATTTAGAGACAGCGTATTTGTTTCTTATGTAATGCAAGAGGGGCCGGCGGCCAAAGCGGGGTTACAAATTGGAGATATCCTTTTAAAAGCAGATGATAGTATTCAACTGTCAGGAAAAAAAATGGAGGCAGATGAAATCCGAAAAAAAATAAAAGGGCCTGCTCAAAGCAAAGTTACTTTATTGATAGATCGTGCAGGGGCGAAAAAGACAATGGTGGTTTCAAGAGACAATGTATCGGTTTCTTCTGTTGACGCGAGCTATATGATAGATACTGTTATTGGATATATTCGTATTAATAAATTTGCTGACAGAACCTATGAGGCATTTATGCAAGCATTGGAGCCTTTATTGCAAAAAGGTATGAAATCTTTAGTGATAGATTTGAGGGGGAACGGGGGAGGTTTATTGTCTGAAGCGGTAGGCATCGCAGATGAATTATTAAGTGGAAATAAATTAATCGTTTATACACAAGGGGCGCATTCTCCTCGCATAGATTATTTTAGTAAAAGAGAAGGTTTATTTGAACAAGGAGGGCTCACTATATTAATGGATGAAACTTCGGCCTCTGCAAGTGAAGTGTTAGCTGGCGCTTTGCAAGATTGGGATAGAGCCACTATTATTGGTAGACGCTCTTATGGTAAAGGGTTGGTGCAACAACAATTTAAATTATCTAATGGGGGTGCTGTACGCTTAACCACTGCTAAATATTATACTCCATTGGGTCGAAACATTCAACGACCTTACACGCAAGGAAAAGCCGAATATGAAAATGATTTTGTTGTTAGGCTGCATGAGGATGCTTTGGGGAAGCAAGATTCTAGTTTTAAGGGCGCTTCTTTTAAAACACCAAAGGGGCATCTCGTGTATGGTGGAGGAGGAATTTATCCTGATAAATGGATCAGTGGAACCAATTTAATGATAGATACCAGCTTTAAAGTATTGTGGGAGGATGGCTTATTGAATGATTTTATTTTACATTGGTATGTTCAAAATAGAAAAATGATGGAGGCTCAAAAAAGCCCAACTGATTTTTTAAAGCAGACAGAGCAGTATAATTTTTATGGTGCTTTATTCAACTATGCAAGTCCAGCTCAAAAAAGTAAATTAAAGACACTTGAAAAAAATAAACTTTTTGTACACCAACAGATTTTAGCCTTGGTGGCCAGAACACAATGGTATAAACAAGGATATATCGAAGTGCAGAATGCATTGGACCCTACTTTTAAAAAAATGCTTCCCTAAAACATGATATTTATCAGTTTTAGCAATGACTCGACTCATTCCTAGGCTCAGATTTTTTAGTCATTTTCGTTGTAACAATGTTACAAGAAACTTGCTTTCACTGTGGTTTAAAATGTGATGCTTCCATACAAGTAGATAAAAAATTCTTTTGTTGCGATGGTTGTAAGATGGTCTATAAGTTGATAGATGAAAATGGCCTGTGTCAATATTATGACTTATCTGAGCTGCCTGGAGTTAAGGCAAAAGGGCATTTTGTTTCAACTAAGTTTGATTATTTAGACAATGCGGCCATACAAGAGCAATTGATTCAATTTAAGTTAGGGGATCAAGCGCATGTTACTTTTTATTTGCCTCAAATTCATTGTGTAAGTTGTGTTTGGCTTTTGGAAAATTTGAATAAAATCAATCCAGGCATCATTCATTCGCGAACACATTTTGAGAAAAAGGAAATCAAGCTAATTTATAATCCAACCCTTATTTCCTTAAAAGAATTGGTACAACTATTGGCTTTTGTGGGGTATGAGCCAGTGATACATTTAGGAGGTAATGATTGGTTAAAGAAAAAGAAAGTCAATAAAAAGCAATTGTATAAAATTGGTATTGCAGGATTTTGTTTTAGCAATATAATGATGCTTAGTTTCCCCGAATACTTGTCCAATGATGCGTTAGAACTGGGGTCGCTTAGGCATTTTTTCATTTATATTAATTTACTGTTGTCTTTGCCTGTTTTGTTGTACAGCGCCAATGGTTTTTTTATTTCTGCTTATACTGGGCTTAGGCAAAAATGGTTAAATATTGATGCCCCCATTGCACTAGCCATCCTGGTAACTTTTGGAAGGAGTGCTTATGAAATACTTACTCAAACAGGAGCTGGTTATTTAGATAGTATGAGTGGCATTGTATTTTTTATGTTGATAGGAAGGTGGTTTCAAGATAAGTCTTATGATTCCTTTGCTTTTGATAGAGATTACAATTCTTTTTTCCCATTGGGTGTAACGGTGTTAGAGCAAGGCAAAGAAGTAAATAAACTATTGTCGGACTTGGTGAAAGCTGAAATTGTATTAATTAAGCAAGATGAAATGATTCCGGCAGATGCTATTTTATTAACCGAAGGTGCCTTGGTGGATTATAGTTTTGTGACGGGCGAAAATGCACCTATCGCATTGCAGGTGGGGCAGTTGGCGTATGCTGGAGGAATTCAAAAAGGAAGAGCTATTGAATTGGAAGTGGTAAAACCAGTAGGACAAAGTTATATTACTGTGTTATGGAATAGCCCTTTATTACCAACTGATAAAAATGAAGAAAAATCATTTGTACATCCTTGGAGTCAATATTTCACCATTGTTTTATTTACTATAGCTATAGTAAGTGGAATATATTGGAGTATTTATGATACCCATAAAATTTTACCTGCAGTAACGGCTGTTTTAATTGTTGCATGTCCCTGTTCTTTATTGCTTACTGTCACCTTTACCTATGGGAATGTATTAAGATGGTTAGGCAAAAGAAAATTATATTGTAAGAATGCTTCTGTGATTGAGGCCATTCATAAAATTGATACCATTGTTTTTGATAAAACAGGCACACTTACTAATCACGATGACACCCATTTAGAATATAAAGGGAAATGGTTGTCTAAGGATGAAATGGTAGCAGTCAAATCAATCACTAGGGAATCTTTGCATCCTTTAAGTCAAATGGTGACTCGATTTTTAATGATACAGGTTTCGGAGATCACCCAGGTACAGAAAATTGAAAATTTTATTGGCAAAGGAACAAAGGCCACTTGCGATAAATTTGAAATTATTATAGGGTCCCTTGCTTTTTTAAAATCAAATGGAATTGAACAACAAGAGCATTATGAAGGCGCTTTAGTGGGGTTAGGTATTAATGGTATTTTCAAAGGGGTATTTAAAATAAATCATACTTATCGAATTGGCATTGATAGGATGATTCAGCAATTATTAAAACAAGGGTATCAATTACATTTATTAAGTGGAGATCATCCAACAGAACAAGCCAATTTAGTAAAAATTTTGGGCCAAGAAATTCCTATGTTATTTGAACAAAGTCCAGATGATAAATTGCAATACATTCATCAGCTTCAAAAAAGGGGGCGTCGTGTGATGATGATTGGAGACGGATTAAATGATGCTGGCGCATTGAGAAAAAGCAATGTAGGTATTGCAGTTACAGATCAAACGCATTTATTTACGCCAGCCAGTGACGCCATTTTGGAAGGTGGTCAAATGTATAATTTGAAAAATTTAATTGACTATGCTAAAAAAGCAAAACTCATCATCGTATTCATTTTCATTTTATCTATTATATACAATATTATTGGTATGTATTTTGCCACTAGTGCTAGGTTATCACCCATGGTGGCAGCAATTCTAATGCCTATTAGCTCTATTAGCATTGTAGCGCTATCTGCACTTCTATCTTATTTGTTTTCAAGCAAGCTTAGAGCATATAACTGATATATATCAGTTCCAAATTTGACCTAAGTCATTAGCCAATTTGGGCTTTCCCGATAGATTTGTTTCAAATATTCTCTAATGGCTGTAATCGTATTATTAATTCTGGTGAGCGTTCTAGTAGCTGGGGGGTTTTTATTGGCTTTTTTATGGTCGGTAAAAACAGGACAGATGGATGACGACTACACACCTTCCGTTAGAATTTTATTTGAGGATAATATTAAGGTGGATCAAAAAGAAGAACTAAAAATTTTACCCTCGTCGAAATAGCATCAAAATAGCTTCAAACTAAAAATATATAAAGTTTACTATCAAACATCATTCATCATTTAAATTAAACTTATGCAAGTAGAAAGTTTTCAGTATGACAATAAAACGGTAAGGAATTTTGCCATTGCCACTATCATTTGGG
>CAINFN010000243.1 GCA_903848125.1 uncultured Bacteroidota bacterium | reverse complement strand
TTTTAGCAACTCATTTTCTTTAGGAGAAAGTATTTGTGTATGGTCACCAGATTTTAACTCTCTTAATCTTGGATTAAAATGGTATTTTCCTAAATCAAATTCAATATGATCACTTACTTTATTGTCTTCCTCGTTTCTCTTAATGATGGCTTTAATTTTTAACAATAAAACCTCACTGTCAAATGGCTTGGTGATGTAATCGTCAGCACCAAGTTTATAGCCATGAATAATGTCTTCTTTTAATGTTTTTGCACTTAAGAAAAATAAAGGCACGTCTGGATTGATGTCTCTAATTTCTTCCGCTAAGGTAAAGCCATCCACTTGTGGCATCATCACATCAAGTAAGCATAAATCAAAATTCTCTCTCTGAAAAGCAGCTAGACCCAATCGACCGTCTCTTTCAAGGGTAACATCATATTCGTCTAACTCTAAATAGTTTTTTAAAACTAAGCCTAAGTTGCTATCATCTTCGCAAAGTAAAATTTTATATTTTTTCTTGTCTTCCATATTAGTAGGTATTTAATTAATTTTATATTTTTTCCCTCGATACAAAGAAACAGATTTTAAAAACCTTCTTTAGTAATTGGTTTCCAATGTTTTGTTAAAAACCAGCTGTTTAATTTACTTTTTATAATGTATTGTTAAAGTGTATCTATTTGATGGGTAATACAAAGGTCGCATATTTTACACTTAGTTGGATTTTTTTCTCCAAAATAGCTGGCTAAATAGGCGCTTCGGCATTGGATATCGGTACCCCAGACATAGGCCGTAAAATGAGCAATTCTCTTCACAAATGCAGCTTTTCTTAATTGATAATTATCTAAATCAATTTTCATGAATGCAGCTGCAGTTCGATTCCACAGAAACTGAACTACGGGTTGATTGTCTTTTTGTTCGTAAGTAATTTGCCCGGTTTGTTTTAAAAAATGCAATGTTTTTTCAACAAATAGAATATCTCTTTGCAATAAGGTGGCTAAAAGCGTTTCATTGACATACTGAGGAGCGTCTATGATGCCTCCGTAGGTTCTTAATATGGTTTGTAATACCACCCCAGCCACCGGATTATTTTTTTCATATTCTTCTAAGGTATTTCTGTCGGCAATCACTTGCACCATGGAAGGCTTAAAGGAAGAAGCTGAAAATTTCACATGCCCTTCTTGCTCTATCCACTGTAGTGCATTGCGTGCAATTATTTTATCTAATTTAAATCGAGTACAAAAAGCATCAAAGTCAAAAATAAATTGTTGTTTTTCTCCAATGCCAATAGGGAGCTGAACAAAATCGGCCAGGTGCTGATAAATACTTTTTATTGTTTCAATGGAAGGATATTTTTTTTCTTGAAGTTGGGTCCAATAATCCCAATCATTTTGTTGAAAAAATAAGATAGCGTTGGCAGCTTGCCCATCTCTACCTGCTCTGCCTGCTTCTTGATAATATTGTTCTAAACTATTGGGTAAATCAAAATGAATAACGGCACGAACATCCGGTTTATTGATACCCATGCCAAAGGCGCTGGTACATACAATGATTGGTGTTTTATTACTCATCCAATTGGCTTGCATTTCTTGTCTGAGCGCAATAGGCATCCCAGCGTGATAAGCACCAACGGGATAACCATAATCTTTTAATAATTGGGTTAGTTGGGCTACATTATTTCTAGTCGTACAATAAATAATAACACTGCCCTTTGTTTCATTGAGTTGTTTTCTAAGGGCATGTAACTTAACGGGTACTTTTTGTACTCGATAAGTGATGTTAGGCCTTAAAAAACTATCCGTAATCACCTTGCAATTGGTTAGATTTAATTGCTTGATAATATCTTCTTGCACTTTAGGTATGGCAGAAGCGGTCATGGCTAGAATGGGTACTTTTGGGAACCATTTTTTAAGTACATCTAATTTTCGATAGGAGGGTCTAAAATCATAGCCCCATTGAGAAATGCAATGTGCTTCGTCTATTGCAAATAAAGTAATAGGTAGTTGTTGTAAAAATGATTGAAAACTTTTCTGTGCTAGTTTTTCAGGAGAGCAATAAATAAATTGATATTGACCCTTCATTGCATCTGCTAATATGGCATCTTCTTGCGTTGGACTAATTTCACCACCTAAATTTACAGCGGTCATGTTTTTACTCAACAAATCTTTTACCTGATCCTGCATGAGCGCAATCAATGGGCTGATAATTACACAAATACCATTTTGATATAAAGTAGGCAATTGAAAACACAATGATTTTCCAGCCCCTGTGGGCAAAAGGGCAAGCACTTCCTTGCCTTCTAATACTGCATTGATAACGGCTTGCTGCTGAGGTCTGAAATGATCATAGCCCCAATATTGTTTTAATATTTCGTGTACTGTTTTCAAAAAGGCTAAACTAGTTTTTTCTTAAATAACCTTAATGAGTTAATGGCAAGCACAACGTCACTTAATCCCATAATTAATGCGCCATAGGTAGGCCCCCAGGTACCTAGTAAACCTAATGCAGCTATGGGAATGGCAATAATATTATAGGAAAATGCCCAAATCAAATTCTCTTTAATCGTTTCATAAGTTCTTCTTCCTAATCCTAAAGCCATAGGTAAATTTTTAAGTCCCTGGTTCATTAAAATCACTTGTGCACTTTGAATAGCAATATGCGATGCATTGCTTAATGATATGCCAATGGTTGCTTTAGCTAAGGCAGGTGCATCATTGATGCCATCACCCACCATAGCCGTAGGACTAATTTTTGTTAATTCATCTAATTTATTAAGCTTATCAGCAGGACTTTGTTCTGAAATGATTTCTTGAATACCTAATGCTTTACCAACCTGTTCGCATTTTTCTTTTCTGTCTCCACTTAACAAAACGGTGTGCACGCCTTGTTGATGCAAGGTGTTTATTATCTCTTTTGCTTCTTCCCTAATCTGATCATTTACATCAATCCAACCCAATAATACACCCCCTTTTTGAATGTAGACATTGTGTCCATCTTCGGCAATAGTGTTGCCCAATGTTTTAAAAGAGCCTGCCCAATAAACCTGACCTTCTTTGTCAGTGGCTTTAATACCCATTCCTTTTATTTCTTCAATATGTTGCCATTTGATGGCTTCTGTATTTTTCCAATGCGTACTGATACATTTTGCAATAGGATGGTTTGAATATTTTTCTAAAGAATAAGCGATCATCTTAAAATCTGATTCAGTAATACCGTCCTGCACTTTAAAATTAGCCAAGTCAAAATGACCTGTGGTTAAAGTGCCTGTTTTATCAAAAACCACTTGTTTGATGTCTTTAAAAGTTTCTAAGCTTTTGGCATTTTTAAACAAGACGCCATTGCGTGCGCCTCGTCCTAAACCTACTGCGATGGCAGCAGGAGTGGCTAATCCCATTGCACAGGGGCAGGAAATAACCAATACAGCAATGGCTCGAAGCATACTTTGTCCAAATCCTATTGCATTTCCTAATGCATCGTGAGCGAAAAAATAATTACCCAATAATGTAATTAAAGCAATGCTTAAAACTACAGGTACAAATACAGCACTAATTTTATCGGCTAAAATTTGTACCGGTGGTTTTTCACCTTGTGCTGCTTTTACCATTTTTAAAATATTGGCAAGTACTGTATCATCACCCACTGCAGTGACATAGGCTTTTAAAGTTCCATTATCAATGGTGCTACCACCCAATAACAAATCATACATTTTTCGATATACTGGAACACTTTCACCTGTAACTATAGATTCATTTACACTGGCTTCTCCCCACAATATTTTACAATCCATAGGAATTGTTTCGCCTGCATTAATTAAAATAAGATCACCCACTTTTAAAGTAGTACTTTCTACATTAAAAATAATTTCTTTATGCTGATCATCAAATACAATCATATTCGCCATCACCTTTTGTGCTTTTACTAAGTCCTTTAAAGCACGTTGAGTAGATTGAACGGAAGCGTCTTCTAAGTAATTACCAAAAAATACGAGTGTGATAATGGTAGCGGTAGTTTCGTAATAAGCAAATGCTTCACCTTGTCCAGTAATGGTTCCATATAAACTATAACCAAAAGAAGCGATGGCGCCAATAGCTACGAGTACATTCATATTGGGAATTCCTTTGGTAATACTAAACCATGCACTTTTTCCAAAATAACCCATACCCACTATAAAAATGGGAATGGTGAAAATTAATTGAACCAGTGGTTGCATCATAAAATGCCAATGTATCCCTGGCAACATCGGAATTAAAATAGGCAGTGCAAAAATTAAACAGAAAAAAGCACGGTCTTTATTATTGTCAAGAAATTTTTTCTTTGGTGCCGCTTCTTCCTGGCCGCGCACTTTGTATCCTAAATTCTGAATCCCTTTTATTAATTTTTCTTTATTGGTTTCGGTAGGCATTTCAAATTGTACCTCGCCTTCCATAAAACTTACTTTAGGTTCAACAATACCATTACTTTGCAGGTATTTATGTATGGATAAGGCACAATTGGTACAACTCATTCCATCAACTTTCCATTCTACTTTTTCCATAGTGGTACATTTACTTTGTAAAGGTACGAAGACATTATGTATGCGTTCACCTATCTTTGTGCTATGGATAGGATTTATGATATCAATCAAGTAGGGGAAATTGCTGCTGATTTAGTAAAGCAATTTGGCAGCAAGCCGGTATGGGCTTTTCATGCTCCTATGGGCGCTGGAAAGACCACTTTAATAGCCTCTATTGGCAAGGAAATGGGTATTGAAGACGCCATTACCAGTCCTACTTTTGCATTAATGAATCAATATGATGCAGCAGGCAAAATGGTTTATCATATGGATTGGTATCGATTAGAAAACGAAACGGATGCGGCTAGGGCAGGCATGGAAGCCGCTTTTGAAGAAGCTGATTTTTGTTTTGTTGAATGGCCAGAAAAGGCCATGGGCTTGTTGCCTGAAGCTACTCAACATTTTGAGATTGAAATTTTAGATCCTGAACATAGAAGGATTTTTATACCTTCATAGTAAATTTTTGATATGAGTTCCATTAAGCCACAAATTTCATCCTCCTTTTCCTATGAAACTCAGGAGGAGGTATTGGACATTCCGCATAAGAGTAAGCCATTGTTAATTGGGATTCCCAAGGAAGTAGCTTTTCAGGAAAATAGGATTGGGCTGATACCAGAGGCGGTGAGTGTATTAGTAGCCAATGGACACAAAGTGATTTTGGAATCTAATGCAGGAGAGGGAAGCAGGTATACTGATAATGATTTTTCAGAAGCAGGAGCCACCATTGTTTTTGACAAGGAATCGGTTTACAAATGCCCCATTTTGGTCAAAACGGCTCCTCCAGTAGAGGCTGATTTGCCTTTATTGCAAATGAATCAAACAATTATTTCTCCATTGCATTTAACGGCTGTAAAAAAAGAATTAATGGTTCAGCTAATGGCTAAAAAGATTACGGCCTTAGCGATTGAAAATATTAAAGATGAAAATCAAAACTATCCCATATTAAGAAGCATGGGTGAAATTACGGGAAGTGCTGTAATGTTGATTGCAGGACAATACTTGAGTAATTTTAATCAGGGTAAAGGAATACTATTGGGTGGAATTAGTGGTGTGCCTCCAACAAAAGTGGTGATTATAGGTGCGGATATTATTGGAGAATTTGCAACGCGTAATGCTTTGGCATTAGGGGCCAGTGTAAAAGTATTCGACAATAATGTTTCAAGATTACAAAGACTACAAAATAATTTAGGTCAAAGAGTTTGGACCAGTGTGTTAGAACCCAAAATATTAGCCAAGCAATTAAAAACATGTGAGGTAGCAGTTGGTGCATTACGAAATGATTTTGGAAGAGCGCCAATTGTGGTGAGTGAAGAAATGGTAGCAGCGATGCGTCCTGGTAGTATCATCATTGATGTAGCCATAGATAGAGGAGGTTGTTTTGAAACCAGTGAGTTAACCAATCATGAAAATCCCATCCTTATCAAACATGAGGTGCTTCATTATTGTGTACCCAATATTCCAAGTGGTTTTGCTAGAACTGCAAGCCAAGCCATTAGTAACGTATTGATGCCATTGTTGATTCAAGTGGGTGACTTAGGTGGCTTGTCAGAAATTATTTGGCAACAAGCACATTTGAGAGAAGGAATTTATTTATACAAAGGGGCGTTGACCGATTTTTATATCAGTGCCAAATTTGACTTAAAGTATACTGATTTAAATTTAATGATTACCAGCAGAAGTTAGTACTCATATTGAATTTGATTTGTAGTCCATTAAATTTAAGTGTTGACTACAAAATTTATATTCGGCAGTATCATTGCTACCCACTATAATTAATTTATGCAAAGCATACTGTTGAATTAAATGGCTGTATAATGCATAGCCTTCCTGATCTAAATTGCTGCATGGCTCATCTAATAATAAAATAGGGCTATCAGAAAAAATAGCCAATGCTAATTTAAGTCGTTGTTTCATTCCGCTACTAAAATACCTTATTTGTTTATCTGCAGCTTTTTTCAAACCTATCAATTCAATAATGCTTTCAACATTTAATTGTTTTTGTAATGGTTTAAACTGGGTATGAAAATGAAATTGTTCTAAGGTGGTAAATTCTTCTACCAATTCTAAATAGGGGGCAGCAAAACTAATGTCTTGAAAAATGGTCGTGTCATCATGCCCTTCCCAAGCTACTTTCCCTTTGGTTAGGGTCCCATAGCCTGCAATAATTTGGAGTAAAGTACTTTTTCCCGATCCATTATTTCCAGTGATAGCGTAATGATGACCCTGATTAAAATTAAAATCAAGATTAGAGAAAATCCAATCTTTATTAAATCTTTTACCTGCTTGTGTTAAGCTTATTTTTGTCATGATTATTCTTCTTCAACCACTCCTTTGCCAAATCTTTTAATGACGCCACGTCCGCTTTCTCTAATAAAAGTAAGAATTTCATCGCGCTCATCGGTGGCAGGAATTTCTTCTTCAATAAACTCTAGTGCTTGTGTGGTGTTCATTCCTTTGCTAAATATATATCTGTAAATATCTAGTATATGATTTATTTTTTCTAAGTCAAATCCCCTTCTTTTAAGCCCAACACTATTTACACCACCATAACTTAATGGATTGCGCACCGCTTTAATATAAGGAGGCACATCTTTACTCACTAAACTACCTCCAGCAATATAGGCGTGTTGTCCAATGTTTACAAATTGATGTACCGCACTCACTCCGGCTATCCAAGCATAATCACCCAAAGTAACATGCCCTGCTATTTGAACACTATTGCTTAAAATACAATGATTTCCAATAATACAATCGTGCGCAATATGACTGTAGGCCATGATTAAACAATTGTTCCCCACTTTAGTAATCCATCTATCAGAGGTACCACGATTGATGGTAACAAATTCTCTAATGGTAGTACTGTCTCCAATTTCTACTGTTGTTTTTTCACCATTAAACTTTAAATCTTGTGGATCAGCGCCAATTACTGCTCCAGGAAAAATGCGACAATTTTTTCCAATTTTAGTGCCATTCATAATGGTTACACTACTTCCAATCCAAGTACCTTCTCCAATGGTTACTTCTCCATGAATTACGGTAAAAGGATCAATTTTAACATTGGGTGCAATTTTTGCATTGGGGTCAATATAAGTAAAGGGGTGGGTCATAATTTCTTATTTGTCTTTTTTAATCTGCTCTTTTTACAACTTGTGCAACTAAGTCGGCTTCGGTGGTTACTTTGCCGTTGACATAAACGGTTCCACGCATTTCACAAATACCTCTTCTAATTGGAGCAGTCAATTCCATTTTTAATAACATGGTATCGCCGGGTCTTACCATTTGTTTGAATTTGCAATTATCTATTTTTAAAAAGTAGGTATCGTATTCTCCCTTTGGCATCGCATTGATACATAAAATACCACCTGTTTGTGCCAAGGCTTCAATTTGTAAAACACCTGGCATGACTGGATTGCCAGGGAAATGTCCTGGGAAAAACCATTCGTTAAATGTTACATTTTTTACGCCCACAATGACGGTATCCGTCAATTCAATAATTTTATCTACAAATAAAAACGGGTGACGATGCGGTAATGTTTTTTCTATTTGTTCTAAATTAAACACCGCTGGCAAAGCAGGGTCATACACCGGAACATCTTTTACGTGTTTATTTTTTTTAATGTACTGCTTTATTTTTTTTGCAAATTCTACATTACTACTATGGCCGGGTCTGTTGGCAATAATGCGTGCTTTGATAGGGTAGCCAATTAAAGCTAAATCGCCTACTACATCTAACAACTTATGTCTTGCAGGTTCATTGGGAAATCTTAGTTCAAGGTTGTTTAAGTAACCTTCACTTTTTACTTCTATATTTTCTTTCTTAAAAACTTTAGCTAGTCGAGCTATTTCTTGTTTAGATACAGGCTTGTCCACCACCACTATAGCATTGTTGATGTCACCCCCTTTTATTAAATCGTTTTCAAGCAATGCTTCCAGCTCATGTAAAAAACAGAAAGTTCTACAAGGGGCTATTTCTGTTTTAAAATCTTTAATCGTTTTTAATGCAGCATGTTGAGTTCCTAAAACAGGGCTATTGAAATCGATCAAAGTGGTGATTTGATAATCGAGTGCAGGTAATGCTACCATTTCCACTCTTTTTTCATCATCATAATGAAAAATATTTTCATCAATACTATACCATGCTTTGGCCGCATCTTGTTCTAACACGCCTGCTTTTTCAATTTTTTCAATAAAAGGGGCAGAGCTGCCATCAATAATGGGTACCTCTGGTCCATTTACTTGAATCAATACATTGTCAACGCCTAAGCCAACCAATGCCGCAAGAATATGTTCTACTGTACTTATTTTGGCATCTCCCATTTGCAATGTAGTACCACGACTTGTATCAGTTACTAAATCACAATCTGCTTTTATGATAGGTTGGTTTGGTAAATCGATTCTTTGAAATTGAAAACCAAAACCAGGATTGGCTGGATGTAAAGTCATGTCCACCAACACACCGGTATGTAAACCAGTACCGCTGATACTGATACTGTTATTAATCGTATGTTGTTTATCCGGATTGAAATTCTGGTCCATGCTTTATTGGTTTAAATGCTACGCTTTCTTAAAGCGATGATTATCAGCAAAATTAGGCTGATTTGCCCTTTTCAGACAGTTGTTTTACTAATATTTCCAATTCTTTAACCCTTTTTTCAAGGTTTGGAAGGTTTTTTAGGTGTATTTGGGCTCTTAAAGCGGTACTATGCTCTGCGGCAGGGAATCCGGTGATGGTACTATTGGCCTTATCAATGGTCTTAGTAATGCCACTTCTGGCGGCCACTTTTACGCCATCTGCAATATTTAAATGACCCGCTGCACCAGATTGACCTCCCATCATTACCCCAATTCCTACTTTTGTACTTCCGCTTAATCCTACTTGGGCAGCAATCACCGTATGTTGTCCCACTTCTACATTGTGTGCTATTTGAACTAGGTTATCTAGTTTGACTCCTTTTTTAATAAGGGTGGATCCAATGGTGGCTCGATCAATGGTCGTATTGGCACCAATTTCTACATCGTCTTCAATAATTACATTCCCTAACTGAGGTACTTTTTGATAACTGCCATCTGCCTTTGGGGCAAAACC
>CAINFN010000242.1 GCA_903848125.1 uncultured Bacteroidota bacterium | reverse complement strand
ATCAATAGCAATTTTTTTAAAATATTGGTTATTATAATTTTTATAATAAAAAGTGGAGTGAGAACCAATAGGGTCAATTGCAAAGTTGGTATAAGTATCTCTTAAGGTATCATCCCCACTATTTGTTGGAATAAAGTCTTTTTTACCATCCCCATCTATATCTAATAAATAAAAATCACCACGACCTAATCTTGAAAACTTAGTACTATCATAAGGGAAATAGGTAGCAGTCTTATCCTCAAACTGATTATTTCCTTTATTAATAAAAGCATAATACTGATTGTTAATTCCGTTTTTATTTGAAATTGAATCTATATAAACGCCGTTATATCCACCAGCACGATTATTTTTCCAAATTGCTAGAATATCTGTTTTACCATCACTATTTAAATCAACACCTTGAGTAAACATAGCTCTCAGACCTGGAATGGTAATATAATTCGTGCCAGAAAAAACACCATGATCGCTTAAATATATTCTTGATTCTACAACCTTTTCGTTTTTTCTAGCAGTATCTTCTGTGATATAGTTTGCATCCCATAAAACTGAATCTTGTTGCGCAGGAGAAATATCGGTTCTGGCCTTGTAAGGTGATTTTGTCCCATATAGTAAAATATCTTTATAGCCATCGCCATTGTAATCACCAATTCCTATAGATCCTCCTAAATCACCATTTCCAAATCTAAATTTATTGACAGAATCTGTTAATTTAAAATGACTAAACTTAAAGCCATTGCCAGCGTCATTCATCCAAATTGTAATCCCACCCAACCAATCAACAATTTCTTCCTTAGAATTAAGCTTATATCCATTTTGATAAATTAGTAAATCTTCGAAACCATCATTATTCATATCTGAATGCTGTACAGCATAGTCTTGAGTAAATATTTTAGTATCAAATAATTTATTCCCATTTTTAAAAGTCCCATCAGCTTGATAATAGAAAGCAGATGTTGGATAACCGCCATTGGCTCTAGACTCAATATAATTTGAAGGATTGTTTTTATAATAATAATCTCTCATTTTAACGAACCCAAATCGACTATCATAATTGCTATAGTTTTGATTCTCCCATCCATTGGTGAAAATCATGTCCATTTTACCGTCCTTATTGAAGTCGAATGTAGTGGAAGAATTAAATCCAAATCCAACAAAATATTTACCACTTTTAATATCTGGATTTTTAATTGAATCAGTAACTTCTTTAAACTGACCATTACCCAAGTTTTTAAAAAATCTTAAAACAAAAACATCAGCAGAGCCACTAACATCATAATAAGTTGGGGTTACAAAATCTTTTAACCCATCATTGTTAAAATCTAGAAAAACACCAGAGGATTCTCTCAACTCTGAACCAGGATTTCCATCTACTTTTATAAAATCACCAAACTCTGAATTTTTTTGTTGATACCATTTTTTTTGGCCATTAACATTGATAAAAATCAGAAATAACACACCCAACAAACAGAACGTTTTTTTCATAAATATAATATTTTATGCTTTTGGGGTATTGTAAAGATATAATATATATTCAATATAAATGTATTGCGAAATCATTAGCTAGTTCCCCTAGCTTACCTTAGGCTAAATGGTTATTACAGAAAAGATCGATTTTAAGACCTGAATATCAATCACTATGCCATCCAACTAGGAAAAATGAAAAGAGGCCCTTATTCCTAAGGGCCTCTTCTGTAAAAATGACGGTATCTAACTAATTACTTAGCTATATAAATCTGATCTATTCTAACATTTGTAGATAGTGGGCTTGTAATTTTATTTAAAGCCTGCCATTCTGCATTTTTATTTGTTTTTTGCTCTTGTCTTTCTTTTCTGTGGGTGTAATAAGCTATATCGCTTTCATCTGGCTCAATGGTCATATAAGTGTTTGTGCTGTAACCAAATCTAGCTTTAAAAACAAAAAATGGAGTAGTGACACCTAATTTAATCGCCAAAGCACTTCTTTTAGTTTGAGCATCTTCATACTCGTCTTGTTTATCAAATGGAACTGTAAATATGGTGACTCTTCTAAATGCATATTTATTTGCATCAAAATCTTTTGGTGTTTGACACATTTCATCCATTCTAAACCAAATTGATCTAACAATGGAGCCATTGTAATTGGCAGAATCAGATGCTGCAACACCAGGATTTTCCATACTAGCTTTCTTATATATTTCCATGCTTTGATCTAAATAAGCACCTAAATTTTCAGTATTAGTAAACGTATAAGTTCTTCCAGATTCTCCAAAATGAACATACCTTGAAGAAACCACATCCTTTCCAATTTTCACTATTGAAGCATTCATTTTTAATTGGTTTGCCGCAAAAGTAGACCAAGATTTAACCTTAGATTCTGCAACCACCAAATAGCTAATTTTTTCAGGAGAAGCCTGAGCAAACATCTGAGTCGTACTCATTAGAATAATGGCTAATGAGAAAATGATTTTTTTCATATTATACTTTTTTAATGAGTGATGAAATTAAGTGATTGTATGTATAAACATAGTATAAAAATAAAGTATTTAACAAATTGTTAATATTGACAATCAACAAGTTAGCGATTTTATTTAAGTACTTTCCACAATACCCTTTCAGTCATCCCTTTTTTCTCTTTTTTTAAGAAAAATGAAATAGTTTAGAAGATAGATAATTGACTCAATTTCTAAATTCTAATTAAATCAAAAAATATGAACACATTTAAAAAAGCAGCTACCGTAGTTGCCCTGTTTTTATCATTCAGTTTTATAGCTAAAGCACAAGAAAATAGCAAAGAAGCTGCAGCCATTCCTAAAGAGGAAAAATCAGTAACGCATCATTCTATTGTGATTGATGGTAAAACAATTAATTATACAGCCACCGCTGGCGCCTTAATTGTAAGAAACAATATTGATGAACCTGTTGCATTTTATGGTTACACTTATTATTCTAAAGACGGCATAACAGATGCATCTAAACGTCCTATCACTTTTTCATTTAATGGCGGACCAGGTTCTTCTTCCATGTGGTTGCACATGGGGGTAATGGGACCAAAACGTTTAATAGTCAACGATCCATTTGACAATGGTGCTGGCCCTTATAAATTAGAGGACAATCAATACAGTATTTTAGATGAATCAGATATTGTAATGATGGATCCTATTGGCACTGGTATTTCAAGAGCCATTGGAAAAGCTAAAAATGAAAATTTTTGGAGCGTTGATGGGGATATTAGATCTGTTGGTGATTTTATGAAACAATTTTTAGTGGACAATGAAAGATTAAACTCTCCTAGATTTATTTTAGGCGAAAGTTATGGCACCATGCGTAGCGCAGGTGTTTCTAAATATTTGCAAAATGCAGGTTT
>CAINFN010000241.1 GCA_903848125.1 uncultured Bacteroidota bacterium | reverse complement strand
GTTAGGTTATGTTTTTGTAAATAAACCAATAAACGCTTACGCTGACCCACTAATTGCATCAACCCTCTTTGAGTAGAATGGTCTTTGTGGTTTGCTTTCAGGTGACCTGAAATGTGCGCAATACGCTCGGTTAATAAAGCAACTTGTCCTTCAATTGAACCAGTGTTAGTTGCTTTTCCGCCAAATTCAGCAAAAATGCTTGCTTTCTTTTCTGATGTTAATATAGCCATTGTAAAACTTCTTTTTTTGTAGTTAACTATTAACTACGGTTTTATTTTTTTATTTCGGCTGCGAAGATACGTGGAAAAGGGGTAAATCAATCAAAAATTTCAACGTTTTTTGGGTATTTGGCTCGATTAAACTGGAATAGCTTATCCACCAATACAGCCCCAAAGTTGATAGATTGTACTTTAACAAAAGTGATATTGTTGCTTTTGTCTTGTATAGTTGCACTTGAAAGTGCTGATTTTTGCTTGTCGATGATCAAAGTTACTTTTTGAAAATTTTTGAGCTTATCAATAGGTAAAAGCTCAATAGTAGCGGAATTATTGTTTTGACTTAACAGGCTGTAATTGAAGTCTTTATCGTATTTACCTGCTAATAATTTTTGAGGGCTTAAGGTTTGGTCCGACTCTGACACATTAGACTTGGAAATAGTATTTACACCGTCAAAATTATAGATAAAAGCCCCATCGCAGAGTATCTCCGTAGCCCCTTGTTGAAGCAAGTATTTATCGCCCTTCATCTTTAAATTAATGGATTTTGTACCCAAGGCCTTCCCACTGCTATTTTTAGAAACCAACTCAATATTAACTATCATTCCTTTGGCCGACTTTACTTTAGCCCCAATTTGGTCTAAAAAAGCCTTTGCTTGCACATCTTTTTGAGCCGAAGCACTTAAAAACGACAAAAATGCCAAAAGGATAGTAATTATTCTCATTCTTTGAATTTTAGAAGACAGCACTGTGACAAAAATAATCATTACTTGTCTAATGTACTTATTGTATAAAAATTTAATAAAACAATAACCTTTAAGGTAGATTTTGTAAAAACTGGTTTAATTCCGCCTCCGTTTTGTACAATACCTCTCTAGGTTTACTGCCCTGACTTGGACCAACTAAGCCAGCAGATTCTAATTGATCCATTAACCTGCCTGCTCTATTGTAACCCAATTTCATCCTTCGTTGTATAAGTGAAGTAGAACCCATTTGTGCATGTACAATTAATTTTGCCGCTTCTTCAAACAATACATCCCTTGCTCCAGAATCAAAATTACCTGCATCCATTTCTTTTTCATCAATGTATTCTGGCAATAAAAATGCTTGAGGATATCCTTTTTGTTCGGCAATAAATGAACATACCCTATCCACTTCGGGCGTATCTACAAAAGCACATTGCAACCTGGTAATCTCCCCATTGTAACTTACCAACATATCTCCTTTACCAATTAATTGCTCTGCACCACCTGCGTCTAAAATAGTTCTACTATCTATTTTACTAGATACTTTAAAGGCAATACGCGCAGGGAAATTTGCTTTAATGGTTCCTGTAATAATATTTACACTTGGTCTTTGCGTGGCAATGATTAAGTGGATGCCCACGGCTCTAGCCAATTGAGCCAAACGTGCAATAGGCATTTCAACTTCCTTACCTGCTGTCATAATTAAATCGGCAAACTCATCCACAACCAAAACTATGAATGGTAAAAACTGATGCCCTTTTTCAGGATTTAATTTACGCGAAGTAAATTTTTCATTGTATTCTTTGATGTTTCTGCAACCTGCTTCTTTTAATAAATCATACCTGTTGTCCATTTCAATACACAAAGCATTTAAGGTATTGATAACTTTTTTAGTATCCGTAATAATGGCATCTTCTTCACCAGGCAATTTTGCTAAGAAATGTTTTTCAATGACTCTATATAAACTCAACTCCACTTTTTTGGGATCTACCAATACAAATTTCAATTGAGAAGGATGTTTCTTGTATAAAAGGGAAACTAAAATTGCATTTAACCCAACTGACTTTCCTTGTCCTGTTGCTCCAGCCATTAACAAATGCGGCATACTGGCTAAATCAACGATGAAATTTTCATTGTCAATTTTTTTACCAATAGCAATTGGCAATGAAAACTTACTGGTTTGAAATTTTTCACTAGCCAATAATGTTTTCATACTCACCACCGACTTGCGAATATTAGGTACTTCAATACCAATGGTACCTTTTCCTGGTATAGGTGCGATAATACGAATACCTAATGCAGCTAGGCTTAACGCGATATCGTCTTCTAAATTTTTAATACGACTGATCCGAACCCCTGGTGCAGGAACAATTTCATATAGCGTTACGGTTGGCCCCACTGTTGCCGCAATCCTTTGTATCGCAATATCATAATTTTTTAAAGTAGCGATAATTTGATTTTTGTGCGTTTCTAATTCCTCAGGGTCTTGCACAATTTTCTCTGAGCCATGTGTCTCCAATAAATTTAAATGTGGGTACTTGTAGTTTTTTAAATCAAGGGTGGCATCATATTGAGTACCTATACTACCTACTGGAACAATCACCTCTTTTGCCACATCTTTAATTTCTAAATCTAAATCTTCTAATAGCTCTCCATTTAAATCTTCGATATTAGTTTTTGGTTGTAGCATTTCAACAGGCTCTTCTTTTAAAGTGGGTGCCAATTCGATATGTGGAATATTATTAGACTCTTCTACTAAATCAATTTCATCAAATGAAGTTTCATTGGTTAAAGCTGCTGTTGTGGAATCATTTTTTAAGGCATTGGCACTAAATGCTTCTGTTTTATTTTCAGCCTCATTTAAATCCCATTCTTGCTTAACCGCTTCTTCGGTATCCTCACTTACAAATACTTCTTCCTTTTTCTTAGGAAGTAAAAAATTAAAACTAGGTACCTTAAAAATTGGATTGAACCTCCATATAAAATAACTAAAGCCAGCCACTAGCAAAATAGCCCCAGTACCAAAACTACCCACCCATTTAATTAACCAGCTACTACTATATTCACCCAATGCCCCACCCCAAGAAAATAAAGCTCCCTGGGTAACAAATGCAAAGGAGGTACTTAATACCAATAGTCCAATAATAACATAACGAATATTTCTCCACAAACTAAAAATAGGCTTTGTAAAAAATAAATTCACCCCCAATACAAAAAAGAAGGAGCAAAACAAATAGGCAGCAACACCAAAGCCATTGAAAATGATTTGATAGGCTACAAAAGCGCCAAAATAACCCATCAGATTATTTGCTTTTAAATCATTTACAGTAAAAAGATGCGTTCTCCATAATTGCACCATGTCCTGATCCTCCTGCCATGTAAATAAATAAGAAGTAAAAGCAACAAATAAAAATAAAGTAACGAGCAAACTTACTGCCCCAATAATTTTAGAAGTACGTTCATCTTTTACCACTTCGGTAACCGATACATCCGTTTCTTTGTCTGGATTTAGTGCGTCTCCTGTAACCTTGGGTTCTTTTTTGCTTTTAAGCGTATTTGCCATGATAACAAATATAAGTTATCTCCATAGGACGAAAAAGGAATTTGACCAAATGTGTAAAATTGAAAAATAGGTAGGCTACTTATCCACTTTATGCAAAAAAACGACCCTCAACCAACTAATCCATCCCAGCATAAAAAACAAGCCCCCGATAGGTGTTATAGGGCCTATCAAATTGGCCCCAGAAAAATTTAAAATAGATTGCAAAGTCAATAAATATAAGGAGCCGCTAAAACAAAAAATTCCAACCATAAAAAAATTAGCTGCCCAACTAATCCCTTTTTGAGCCCCTAATAATGAATTATTTTGGCTGGCATACAAGGATAAAGCAATGAGCGCTACCCCATGCATAAACTGATACCTTACACCTGTTTCAAAAACCCCCAACTTATCTGGTGTCACTAAGGCTTTTAAGGCATGTGCCCCAAATGCCCCCAGCGCAACAGAAAATAAAGAAAATAACAAACCCCCAATTAATATTTTACGATGCATGTTTTGATATAATTTTTTTTAACCCCGCTTCTGAAATTTGATCCGATGTTAAACGGTAATTAGCTTGTTGATAATAGGCATGGCGCTCCACTAATTTTTTTTGAATAAAATCTGCAATTTCATTATTTGATAAAGAAGCAATTAATGGGCGATGGGCTTTTTCTGCAGACAATCTTTCTACTAACACTTCCACCGATTCGTCTAACCAAATAACCACCCCTTCTTTTTTCATCCAGTCCATATTATCTTGAAAGCAAGGTGTACC
>CAINFN010000240.1 GCA_903848125.1 uncultured Bacteroidota bacterium | reverse complement strand
GTCAATAGGCATATCATTGAGGCTAATTTTGAAGCCCTTACCCAATGTGCTAAGCCTAGCTCCATTTTAGTGTTAAGTGGATTACTCATTGAAGATCAATCTGATATGATAAATTTGGCTACAAAATTCAATTGGACTTTGATCAAAGCACAACCCCTAAATGGCTGGGTTAGTTTAATGTTCAGTAGCCATTGTTAACAAAACATTAATTTTTTTTGGCTTATATTTGCTCCCTAGTAAAACTTGTGAAACAGTTATGACCGAAATCATTCTTATTATTTTAGCTTATTTAATTGGCTCTATTCCTACAGCGGTTTGGATTAGTAAGTCCGTTTTTGGCATTGATATTAGAGAGTATGGTAGTGGAAACGCTGGAGCGACCAATACATTTAGAATCTTAGGCTCTAAATGGGGTAGTATTGTAATGTTGGTAGATGTAACCAAGGGTATCATTGCTACTTCTTTATACATTTTTATTCCTTATTACCTTACTGATGAGTTGGCTAGAACCAATTTCATGATTGCTTTAGGGATGATGGCTATTTTGGGCCATATTTTTCCCATTTTTGCCAATTTTAGAGGCGGAAAAGGGGTGGCTACTTTATTAGGTATGGCTTTGGCCATTCAACCGGTGGTTGCATTACTTTGTTTAGTGGTGTTTTTAGTGACTTTATTATCTACTCGATTTGTATCCTTAAGTTCTATGTTAGCAGGTATTGCTTTTATGGTACTTATTTTATTCATCTTTCATGAAAAGGAAACTGTTTATCGCCTTTTCGCTATTATAGTAGCCTTGATGGTGGTAATAACCCATCAAAAAAACATCGGCAGGCTTTTGAAAGGCACAGAAAATAAAGTGCCTAGTTTTAAAAATAGGATTAAACGTACTTTACTAGTCCTTTTCAAGTAGAATTTCATAACTTCGTCGTCCTTTAAAAATTAACAATTATGTCAGGTAATCAGAATATTTTGGAGAAATTGCAGTTGAAAGAAGAGAAAAATTTACTGATTCAAGGTTTGCCATCTTCCGTAGAAAAGCAGTTTGCAAAGTTATCTTACAATAAAAACCTAACTCCTTTACTAAAGGCCCGAAAAATTGACTTTGCCCTCATTTTTGCAATCAATCAATTGCAGTTAAATAATATTTTAAAAGAGGTATTTTCAGCTTTGCACCCAGAAAGCAAATTGTGGATTGCTTATCCCAAAACAACCTCTAAAATTGTTTCTGATCTAAATAGAGATGCTAGCTGGGAGATATTATCAAAAAATGAATACGAAGCAGTTAGACAAGTTACTTTAGATCATGTTTGGACTGCCATGCGTTTTAAGAAATTAGACCAAATTCCTAATAGAAATAGAACTTTTGTTGAGTTTAAATCTGCGGATATCAAAGTGGACGATTTTGAAAAACGTCTGATTGCACTTCCTATAGAATTGGATAAACTATTTGGTGCAGAGGAAGAGGCAAGAGAGTTCTTTACTTCTTTGTCTATTTTGAATCAAAAGGAATATTTAAGTTGGATCCAAGGTGCTAAGAAAGAAGAAACCAAACAAAAGCGTTTGGAAGCAACCATGGAAAAATTATTAGCTGGGAAGAACAACCCTTCAGAGAAGTAGGGGGTAATTATTATTTTAATATCACGGTCCCAATACCTTGGGTTAATTCACGTTCCACTTCTTTTAAGTGCTTATGAATTTGTAACAATTGTATTTGTTCTTTTTCTGAGGCAGTTTCTAAATCCAGTTGGTTTTGACCAATCATCTTTTTAACTTTTCTAAGTTTAAAGTACATCAACCCAATTTCAATTTCTAGAATAAAATTCTTTTCTTCGACACGTTCTGGTTTGCCTAACTTCTCATTCCATCTTTGACTTAATTCATGCTCGGGTTCAAATAAAGTAACCACCCATTTTTGTACTCTTTCGTCCTCATGATATTGTAAGGTTTTACTGTTTGCGATTTTACCTTCGGCAGTCCATTTTTTATAGGCTTCCATTAAGTAAATCATATCAGTATTTTCTAATGGAAAAGATTCGATTTCTTCAAATACCCAATTAGCTACTTTTTTATCCTTAGGTCCTTGTTCATTTCCATATTCTAAAATTAATCGAACTAAATTTCTTTCATGTGCTAAATCCCTATCAACAAACAAATCATTGTCTGCCTCTGAATCGCTTTCCTTGGGAAAGCTAGGAAGTAAGATAGCCGCTTCATCATAAGACATTTTCTTTTCTTCCTTCACTATCTTATCGCGCTTAAACTTATTCACCAATTGCGTTAAGCCAGTTTCATCAATGCGCAATAGGGCAGCACACTTACGAACATATTCCTGCAGCTTGGTAAAGTCTTCGGGTTTATTTATTTTACTTAAGGTTTCCGCAATTTGATTCACTAAACTATTCTTCTTATTCAAATCTCCACCCACTTCTTTTAATTGCACTTCTAATTGAAATAGAACAAAATCTTTTTTAGCAGATTGTACAAATGCTCTAAAGGCATCTGGGCCTACTTTATTTACATAACTATCAGGATCTTCATTATCTGGAATTAAAACAAGTTGCACATTCAGGCCTTCTTCCAAGGCCATGTCTAATCCACGCAAGGCTGCTTTCACACCCGCTGCATCTCCATCATAAATAATGGTAAGGTTTTGGGTATATTTTTTTATTAATCTTAGTTGATCAATGGTTAAAGAAGTACCACCACTGGCCACCACATTTTCAATGCCTGCTTGGTGTAAGCTTACCACATCGGTATAACCTTCTACTAATAAACACTCATTTAATTTATCTATTGCCGTTCTTGCAAAATAAGAACCATATAAAATTCTACTTTTTACATAAATATCATTCTCCGGTGAGTTAATGTATTTAGGGGACTTGTCATTCTTGGCAATTTGTCTTGCACCAAATCCAATAATTTTTCCGGTGGTATTGTGAATGGGAAAAATTATTCTATCTCTATAATTGTCCTGCCACTCGCCATTGCGCTCCACCACCAATCCGGTTTTAGCAAAAAGTTCTGGATTGAATTGGTTTTTAATTAAGGCCTTTGCTAAAGTATCTTTATCAGAAGGATTGTAGCCAATTTTAAATTTTTCAACAATGGGCTTTAAAAAGCCACGATGTTGCATATAACTTTGTGCAATGCTTTCGCCTGCTTCGGTTTCCCAATATTGCTTGGCGAAAAAATCCATCGCAAAATTGTTTATCGCGTATAAACTATCGGCTACTTGTTGTACTAATTTTTGAGCGGGGCTGGTTTCAGTTTCTTCAATTTCAATATTATACCTAGCGGCCAACCATCTTAAAGATTCTACATAACTATATTTTTCATGCTCCATCAAAAAGGTGATGGTGTTACCACTTTTGCCACAGCCAAAACACTTATAAATTTCTTTGGCAGGGGAAACCGTAAAAGAAGGTGATTTTTCGTTGTGAAAAGGGCAATTGCCTATAAAGTTGGTACCTCTCTTTTTTAACTTTACAAATTCACCCACCACATCAATGATGTCAATTCGGCTGGTGATTTGTTGTATAGTTGCAGAGGTAATCATGACAGCGAAAATAACTAATCTTAAGGGGAAAATCTAGGGATAATAGGCCTATTCTTGGGTCGAAAACTCCATATCGTCACTGTCCAATAGTTCTCGCTCAATTTCTTCCATTTGAACAATGTCCCAAGCCTCAGATTCTGTGGGGGTCATATTCATCACTTCGGCATATTCCGTCATGTCTAGCACTTCCTGAAGGCTATCTGACAGGCAGCAGATGACAAATGAGGTATTATTATCATAAAAGCTTTGTTGGGCATTCGCCAATTGTTCAATGACTGGTAACTCCCAGCGGGCCACCTTAGCAAAGTTAAGTACCAGGTTTTTAGGGGCCACAGCACCAATTTTAGTGGTCAATTCGGCCAATTCTGGCACGAGATTTGAACTAAGACTACTTTCAAGAAGGGTAATGACTGTGAACTTTTCCTTTTGTTCGGTTTTGTATTGCATAGGGTGTTAATAAAAATGGTTAATAACAAGTAATACTCAACATACTTTAGGTCAAAAATATTCGTTATTCTTGTAACAGCTCCAATTAATTATATGGATAATAATTTTTCAACACAAGTTAAGGAAATCATCTCTTATAGTCGTGAAGAGGCTTTGAGGTTAGGAAACGATTTTATTGGGGCCGAGCATTTAATGCTTGGACTCATAAGAGACCAAGAAAACACTGCTATCAAGATATTGAAGCAGCTAAACGTAAATCTAGGGGAATTAAGAAAGGAAATTGAATTAGCCGTAAAGGATAAATCTGGTAAAAATGTAGCAAACATTAATAGTTTGCCTTTGACCAAACAAGCCGAAAAGGTAATTCGAGTAACTGTTCTTGAGGCCAAGGCTTTAAAAAGCCCAATGGTGGAGACCGAGCATTTGCTTTTAAGTATTTTAAAGAATAAAGAAAATATAGCCACTCAAATTTTAAACCAATTTGACATTGACTACGATTTATTTAGAACCGAATTAGGGATGGTAGGATCTAGTCCTTCATCGCCCATCAATCCACCTAGTGCAGAATTTTCTGAAGAAGGTGAGGATGAGTTTGAAGAAGAAAAAAGAGGCGGTTCGGGTGCTTATGGTGCTGCATCAAAAGCAAAACCAGCCACTCCTAATAAATCAAAGACGCCTGTATTAGATAATTTTGGACGTGATATCACTAAATTGGCCGAGATGGATTCATTGGATCCGATTGTTGGTCGTGAAGCCGAAATTGAAAGAGTAAGTCAAATATTAAGCAGAAGAAAAAAGAACAATCCCATTTTAATCGGTGAGCCTGGTGTGGGTAAAACTGCCATTGTAGAAGGGTTGGCTTTACGTATTGTTCAAAGAAAAGTATCAAGAGTATTATTTGATAAACGAGTTATATCCCTAGACTTAGCGGCATTGGTGGCAGGCACAAAATACAGAGGGCAGTTTGAAGAGCGTATGAAAGCCATCATGACTGAATTAGAAAAAAACAGAGACGTTATTTTATTTATTGATGAAATACATACTATTGTGGGTGCTGGTGGAGCAAGTGGTTCATTAGATGCCTCTAATATTTTCAAGCCAGCTTTAGCGCGTGGTGAATTGCAATGTATTGGAGCTTCTACCTTAGATGAATACAGAATGCATATTGAAAAAGATGGTGCATTGGATAGACGTTTCCAAAAAGTAATCATTGAACCACCAAGTGTAGATGATACTATTATTATCTTAAATAATATCAAGTCTAAATACGAGGATTACCATAGCGTAGTGTATGATCAAGAAGCCATTGAGGCTTGTGTAAGATTAAGTGATCGTTATATGACCGATCGTTTGTTACCAGACAAAGCCATTGACGTATTGGATGAAGTGGGTGCCAGAGTGCATTTAAAAAATATCAATGTTCCTTTAGATATTGTTGATTTAGAAAAACAAATTGAAGAAGTTAAGAACGAAAAAAATAGAGTGGTGAAAAGCCAACGCTTCGAAGAAGCGGCTAGCTTAAGAGATACAGAAAAGAAATTAGGAGAGGCTTTAGAAAAAGCTAAAACAACTTGGGAAGAAGATAGCAAGAACAAACGTTTTCCTATTAACGAAGAGAATATTGCTGAAGTAGTAAGCATGATGACGGGTATTCCTGTAAAGAGAATGGTGGAAGAAGAAACTACGAAGTTGAAAAAGATGACCGAGGAAATGAAGACCGAAGTTATTGGACAAGACGAAGCCTTAGGCAAAGTAGTGAAAGCCATTCAAAGAAATAGAGTAGGCTTGAAGGATCCTAAAAAACCTATTGGGACTTTTATTTTCTTAGGTCCAACAGGCGTAGGAAAAACAGAGTTGGCCAGAGCGTTGGCTAGAAATTTATTTGACTCAGAAGATGCTTTAATTAGAATTGATATGAGTGAGTATATGGAAAAGTTTTCTGTAAGCCGTTTGATTGGAGCGCCTCCAGGTTATGTGGGCTATGAAGAAGGTGGACAATTAACGGAGAAAGTGCGTCGCAAGCCTTATTGTGTCATACTATTAGATGAAATAGAAAAAGCGCATCCAGATATTTATAATATTTTATTACAAGTATTAGACGATGGTATTTTAACAGATGGTTTAGGTCGTAAAGTGAATTTTAAAAATACTTTAATCATCATGACGTCTAATATTGGCGCACGTCAATTAAAGGAATTTGGAGATGGGGTAGGATTTGCCACAGCCACTCGAGTTCAACAAACCGATGAAAACAATAGATCTGTTATTGAAAAAGCATTAAAAAGAACCTTCTCTCCAGAATTTTTGAATAGAGTAGATGACGTGGTGGTGTTTAATTCATTGACTAAGGAAAACATTTTCTTAATCATTGACATCATCATGAAAAATGTGTTAAGCCGTTTGGTGAATTTAGGATTGAACTTAGTTTTATCAGAAGATGCCAAAGGATTTATTGCTGACAAAGGCTATGATGCACAATTTGGTGCAAGACCTTTACACAGAGCCATTCAAAAATATATTGAAGATCCATTGGCGGAAGAAATCTTAAATCATAGCGTTAAAGAAGGAGATACATTGATGGGTGATTTAGATAAAGAAAATAACAAGCTTGTTTTTACTTTACAAAAAAAGGAAAAAGAGAAAGCACCCAAAGCGCCTAAAGAACCAAAAGAAGACTAAGTAGTAATAGCTAATTTAAAAGGCCTCCCGAAATTAAGGAGGCCTTTTTTTATCCTACATTTGAATGATTAACTACATTTGTAGCATGATTAATTTTAGAGTAGATCAAAAAATAGCTTTAGTCACTGGTTGCAGCCGTGGTATTGGAATGCAAGTAGCCATTGAACTAGCCAACGCAGGGGCAGATATCATTGGGGTTTCCAACACACTGTCAAAAGAAGCTAGTGAAGTAAGCATAGCGGTTGAAAAAGCGGGTCGAAAATTTTATCCCTATGCAGTAGACTTTTCTAATAGAGAAGCGTTGCATGCCTTTATCAATCAAGTAAAAGTTGATCATCCAAGAATCGATATTATAATTAATAATGCAGGAAGCATTTTACGCATGCCTGCAGTGGATCATTCTGATGAATACTGGGATAAGATTATGGAAATTAATTTGAATGCGCAGTTTGTTTTAACTAGGGAGCTAGGAAAAAGGATGGTGGATCAAGGGGCAGGAAAAATTGTTTTTACTTGTTCTTTATTGAGTTTTCAAGGAGGTGTAACCGTCCCAGGCTATGCAGCTAGTAAAGGGGCCATTACTTCTTTATTAAAAGCCTTTGCCAATGAATGGGCAATACATGGAGTAAATGTAAATGGTGTCGCACCAGGATACATTGAGACCGATAATACCGAGGCGCTTCGAAAGGATGAAGAAAGGAGCCAATCCATCTTGTCAAGAATTCCAGCCGGCCGTTGGGGCAAATCAACGGATGTAGCCGGTGCTTTTGTATTTTTAAGTTCACCTGCTTCTGATTATATGAATGGGTCAATCATAACAGTGGATGGAGGATGGATGGGACGATAATCAATAAGATAAAATAAATTTAAAAAATAATTTAACATGCAAATTCGCTTTCAAAATAGTCCAGTAGAAACTAGCAAAATGAACACTTCTGAATTACGTTCGAATTTTTTAATTCAGAATTTGATGATACAAGATAAAATTAATTTAGTGTATACACATTATGATAGAATGATTGTAGGTGGAGTGGTGCCTGGTAAAAATAAGATCGAACTCAATAATGAATCAGAATTAAAAGCAGCTTATTTTTTAGAGCGTCGTGAATTAGGAGTCATCAATGTTGGTGGTACAGGAACCATCACAGCTGATGGAGTTGATTTTGAAATAGAAAAATTAGAATGTGTTTATTTAGGCAAAGGGACTAAGCAGGTATTTTTTTCAAGTAAAGATGTAAGTGTACCTGCACAATTTTATTTGTTGTCTACGCCCGCACATCATACTTATCCGAATCAAAAAATGAGTAAATCGGATGCAGCACCTATTCAAGTGGGTGAATTAGCTACTTCTAACAAGCGTACCATTTATAAATACATTCACAATGATGGATTACAAAGTTGTCAATTGGTAATGGGGTTAACCATCTTAGAACAAGGGTCTGTTTGGAATTCAGTGCCACCTCACACGCATACAAGAAGAATGGAAGCCTATTTTTATTTTGACATGGATCCTGCACATCGAGTGATGCATTTTATGGGAGAGCCTCAAGAAACAAGGCATATTGTGATAGGCAACCATGAAGCCGTTTTATCTGCCCCTTGGAGCATGCATTTTGGCGTTGGAACAGCCAGCTATGGGTTTATTTGGGGTATGGCCGGAGAGAACAAAGAATTTACGGATATGGATCCAGCGCCTATCGCTACGTTAAAATAATTAATTTATAAATCGGATCCCCAGCGATAACTAGGCTTTTGAATATTGGCTAAATCTAACATTCTATTGATGACGGTCATCGCTACTTCTTCAATGGTAGTAGGTTTACTGTAAAAACTAGGGGTTGCAGGGCAAATGATTCCACCGGCCAAAGTAATGGTTTCCATATTTTTAATATGAATTAAATTATAGGGAGTTTCTCTTGCTACTAAAATTAACTTTCTTCTTTCTTTTAAAATAACATCTGCAGCACGAGTTACTAAATCATCGCTCATCCCAGCTGCAATACGGCCTAATGTCCCCATACTGCAAGGAACAACCATCATTATATTGTATTGCGCAGATCCAGAAGCAAATGGGGCATTAAAATCATTTTTATGATAAAATGTAAATGGGTATTTGGTATAATCTTTATTCCCTAATTCAGTTTCCCAAACTATTTTGGCATTGTCGCTCATAATCACCCCCACGGCTTCATATTGATCCTTTAATTGTACAAGCGTATCCATTAAACATTTAGCATAAATAGCTCCACTGGCGCCTGTAATGGCAATGATTATTTTGTTCATTATTTTATAACAATATGGAATTCAAAAGGTTCAGATAGGGGAAGTGTTACTAGTTTGGAGTTCAAAAATAAAATTACTAATAAACCTACTATTTATAACCAAACGCAATCGATTTCGTGAAAATCAATCTATTTTCAACATTTTTGGCTTTTCAATTGCCTTTAAAGTGTGTAAGTTTTAGTAAATTGAACCTGATTTATTGCTTTGCTTTTCAATCTGTTATCCTAATAGAGTGCAGTTTTTAAGCTAATTTTTTTAAAGTAAGTTAAAAATGGGGTCGAATTATTTTTCTGCTTATGGGGAGGTAAAAGAAAGAATGGAACAAACCATGCGTTGGTATGGTCCCAATGATCCTGTATCCTTAGCGGATATAAGGCAAGCGGGATGTACTGGGGTAGTTACGGCTTTGCATCATATCCCCAATGGAGAAGTATGGACTACAAATGAAATTAAAAAAAGAATTGATTTAATTGAAGCTGCTGGATTGAAGTGGTCAGTAGTTGAAAGTTTAC
>CAINFN010000239.1 GCA_903848125.1 uncultured Bacteroidota bacterium | reverse complement strand
TTATACGTTCGGAGATTTTCTAAAGAGTGCATAAATAAATTTGTACCAATAAAAAAGCCCCGCAAAATGCGAGGCTTTTCAAAATCATTAGAGGAATATTTTAAATTACATTTTCTTAGCGTCTTCTAAAAACTTCGCTAAGCCTATATCGGTTAAAGGATGTTTTAACAATCCTAAAATGGAGTCTAAAGGACAAGTACAAACATTGGCTCCTGCTTCTGCTGCTTTTACAATATGTAAAGCATTGCGAATAGAAGCAGCTAATATTTGTGTATCAAATCCTTGAACATCATAGATATGTCTTATTTGGCTAATTAATTCCATTCCATCCCAAGAGCTATCGTCAATTCTTCCAATAAATGGAGAAACATAAGTAGCACCTGCTTTGGCAGCTAAAATAGCTTGACCTGCAGAGAATACTAAAGTACAGTTGGTACGAATACCGTTATCGGTAAACCACTTAATGGCTTTAATACCATCTTTAATCATAGGTACTTTTACCACAATGTTTTTATGAATAGCCGCTAATTTTTTACCTTCTTCCACCATGGTAGCAAAATCGGTAGACAATACTTCAGCACTAATGTCTCCATTTACTAATTCACAAATAGCTTTATAATGAGCTGCAATAGCTGCCTCTCCTTTAACTCCTACTTGTGCCATTAAACTAGGATTGGTAGTTACACCATCTAATATTCCTAAGTCATTGGCTTCTTTAATTTGAGCTAAATTACCTGTGTCGATAAAAAATTTCATAAGTTATAATTTTAAAAAGTGGCAGGCTACTTACATCACACCGCTCAACCATCTATCCTTGCTGCATTCCTGCCCTGGGGAGTTTCAACAGGAGCTGGTTGTGCAAGACCTGCCGTTGCAAATGTAGCACAAAAAAAGGTACTAAAAAAAAGGGGGTAAAAGCCTTACTCCTACCAGCTTTGCTTAGAATTGATAGTAGTAAATCCAAGTAAAGAATCATGCTGCGCACCGGGCTGTCTGTAATAGACAAAAATGGAATAATTATTTTCTGTTTCCCAGTGATTGCCTTCTGTTTCAGTAAAATCATCCAAGTAATTGGGTTCATGGCTATCTCTAAGAATATAATTGTAACTATAATACCCCTGTTTCAACACCAAGGTTTTTTGATACACCCCTAATTTGGCATCAAATACCATCTCAGCAGATTTATTCAATTCATTATTGGTCAAAGCGCCTTGTAAAAATAATTTTTGTCCTAAAAAAGGGATATGGTCTTTTGGCCAATAGGTAAACACCACCTGTGCATAATCATTTTGATTGTCACTTTGTAATGCATCCGTATTGGAGATAAGATAATTACCATTTAAGTCATTAAAACTATAATAGGCCATTTCCGATCTTGTTACATCCGGTTTTAAAAATACATACTGCTGATCTCCCACTTTTTGAAACTTACTTATTCTATCAGAAACCAATTGCATACTTTGCAAATCAAGCCATCTTGATTCTTTGCCCGAAGGGAAAATGAGTTGATCTTCTTTATTGTATTCTAAAATATTCCCTCTAATAAAATTGGGGGAAGCTACTTTAATAGCATCATTGTATCTGTAATTTTGCACTACTTCAACTTGCAATTGCTCTGTTTGTAAAGAAGGTACTTGCTTGGTATCCACTTGCACTGTAATTTTTTGATGCGTCTTTACTATATTTCCATCAAAAGGTTCCGTCACCTTAGCAGCAATGCCTATTTGATCTTCCACTACATAAAAACGTCTTGTAAAAACCAACTCATTCGGGTTTCCGTTTTTAAACACTTTTAAAATATAATTGCCAGACTTTGTTGGCTTACAATTTGCATTTGGGAAAACAAATTGATAATGAAAGTAATGCTGAAAAGACATAGAAGATACTAAGTAGTCACTAATCTTTATTTGATTAAATCCTTGCACGTAATCGAAACTATTGATTTGAGTGGGCGTCCAATCTGCATTCATTAATTCTATCGCATAATAATAATCTTGATAGTTGGCTTTAAAATCGTCAAAACTTATTTGAAGTGGTGTTCCTTCTTTTAACATGATGGCAGGAATAGCCAGCGGTTTATTGATTGGATGAATCAGAATACTATGTAGGGATGTGTCAATGATTTTATCTGGATTGTTTTGAGCAAAACTCCTATCCGAATACCCCCACAATAAGCCAATACAGAGAATTACCTTATAAAACATAGTTCATACATTGATGCCCTACGAAACTACCCATTTAATCCTAATTTTTAATGAGAAAAAACTAGATTTGATAAAAATTAGCCCTGTTTTGAACGCTTTTGAAATTGCAAAAAGAATAAGTTTCCAAAAACAAAAAAACTATACTCGATTTATAGTTCGCTTATCTATTGCAGCCACCGCCATAAGTGTAGCCGCCATTTTATTAACCTTATCTATCGTCAATGGATTTCAACAAGCAGTAAGTAATAAAGTATATGCTTTTTGGGGTCAAATTAGAATTGGATCAGTGAGTGGTGCACCCTTAGAGATGAATAAAAATTTGGAGCATGAATTGTATGCCATAAAAGCTGTTGAAAGCATCACCCCCTTTTTAAATCAATCTACGGTGCTTTCTTATGAACAAGATATCGAGGGTGTTGTGGCAAAAGGTATGACTGCCAATGCTGCTAGCCCTTTTATAATTAAAGGCCGAGCAGTACAAAGTGTAAATGATAGCTTATCCAATGAAGTGGTTTTGTCTGACCAACTGGCTAATAGATTAAATATTACACTTAATGCAAACATTAGATTGTATTTTTTAAATGCGGGCGATGTACAACAAAGAAAATTAAAAGTAGTAGGCATCTATCATTCGGGCATTGACGACTATGATAAACAATTTATTTTAGTAGATATAAAACTACTTCAACAACTCAGTAATAATTTTAATCGGATAGAAGGCTATTCTGTTCAACTTAAAAAAGGAGCCAATATTGAACAAATTAATACCCAGATTCAACACAAAATGCCTGCCAACTGGGTAGCTACTACCATTCAAAATTACTACCCACAAATATTTGACTGGATTGGTGTACAAACGGTAAACCGAAATGTAACCATCAGTATTTTACTTGTGATTGCTATTGTTAATTTACTTACTTGCTTGTTTATATTAATGCTAGAAAGAGTTCCTATGATTGGCACCCTTACTGCATTGGGTGCTTCCCAAAATTTTATCAGACAAATATTTTTATACCAAGCTAGTTTTATTTGTTGGATGGGCATTGCCTTAGGTACTTTTTTAGGTTTAGGACTTTCGCTTTTACAAAAACATTTTGGATGGATACAAATGGACGAATCGGCTTATTTTATTAAAACCCTACCTATTGCAATGGATGGATTTCAAATTGCCTCCGTTATTTTAGGAACAGCTATTATTTGCTATATCTCTTTTTTGATTCCAACCTTATGGATAAAAAAAATAGCCCCTGCAAAAGCAATTAAATTTGATTAAATTTTCCAGTGGGCCAACAAAATGCCTGTAGCCACTGCAGCATTTAATGATTCTGCATTTCCATATTTAGGAATGCTTATAGGATGTGTAATGTATTTGGCTAATTGACTACCAATTCCTTTTGACTCATTTCCAATCATCAAAAAACCCTTTGATTCCATTTTTGTTTCATACATCGAAGCACCATCTAACAAAGCACCATAAACATTTAGCTTGTTAGCAGAAAGCACTTCTTCTAAATTGACCGATGCTACCTTTACTCTAAAGCAACCTCCCATGGTACTTTGTATCACTTTAGGATTATAAAAACCAGCTGTATCCTCAGCTACTAAAATTTGCTTGATGCCAAACCAATCGGCAGTTCTTATAATGGTGCCTAAATTGCCTGGGTCTTGAATGCCATCTAATAAAAGTGAGAAAGTTTCATGATAGGGCACGGGCTTTAAAAAAGACTCTTTTTCGGCCAGTGCAATCACTTGATGAGGATTTTGCATTTGACTCATTCGTCCAAGCATGATTTGATCTATTTCAACTACCTGAACTGGCAATACCCCCTGTGCTTGAATCCAATCAGCGGTGGCATATATCTTTTTAATGGTCCAATTACTATTAATTAGCTCCTGAACCATTTTAGGCCCTTCCACAATAAACGTAGATTCTTCTGCCCAATGTTTTTTATGGGCAAAAGATTGAATATATTTGAGCTCACTATTATTTATCATGGATATACATTTACGGAGACTTAAAAATATTAGTTTCTTCGCAAGATTTTACTTACTTGGCCTTTTATTTTTATTAAATGCCTGCGCCGACATCAAAAAAGCGACTATCCACGATTATCCTAAACAAACTGCCTTTGTATTTGAAAATAAAATAGTGATAAAGGATCCAGAAAGTAAAAAAGAATGGCAAGACTTACTATTAGGTCTTGACAACTATTGGGATGACAGCTTAAAAGTGAAGCGAATTAGACAATTTGGCTTCTTTAGTACCCTTCTACAACCTAGTAATTTTCAACCAGAAAAATTACAACGAACCGTTCAATTCATGCAAGCCTATTTGTCAACAAAAGGCTATAACCATCCCATCCTAATACCAATTGTTAAAGTAGATACGGTTAAAGATGAATGGCGTGTGAATTTGACAATGGAGATTCAGTTGAATAAAAAAATTGTTATTGATACAGTGGTTTACCAGATAGCAGATAGAAAGCTTCAAGAAATTGCTATAAATAATAAATCTAACGCCTATATCAAAAAAGGGATGGCTTTTTCAAATGAGTCCATCAATAATGAGTTGGACAGATTGGTTGAATTATATAGATCTAATGGCTATTATTTATTTACAAAAGAAAAAATATTTGCCGAAGTAGATACCTTAAATCAACAATTGATGGATCTAAACCTAGATCCGCTTGGTCAAATGACCCAAGTAAACATTGCAAGGCAAAAAGAAAAAGAAAATCCTAGCTGGAAAATTAGCTTTCAATTACGCAACAGCTCCAACATCGTAACCAAACAATACCCAGTTGGCCAACAGATATTCTACAGCGATTTAAAATTAGCAGACAACCCCGATACCATTTTAATAAAAAAAATGGCTCATCAAGAAGCTATAGGAGATATTATTCAACAATACAATGCACCTAAATTCAAATCTATTTTATTTGATCAACAGTCCTTTATCAAAAAGGGTGATTTGTTTAATGAAAAGATGTATTATCAAACACTCAACAATTTAAGCAGTCTTGGTGCATGGCAACAAATTGATGGTAGAACTACTTTAAAAAATGACAGTGTGAATTTGCATTATTTTTTAGTACCTGCATTAAGACATAGTTTTAGTTTTGACTTAGAAGGAAGTAAGAATAATTCTCAATTAGTGGCTGGAGACCTGCTAGGGCTGTCCACTAGCTTTACTTATAGAGATAGAAATGTTCAAAAAAAATCAATTACTTCTATTTCAAATATTAGAAGTGGTATTGAATTAAATGTCAATAATGGAAATGAAAACTTAACACAAACTTTATTGTGGAATGTAGGCCACACCTATAGCTTCCCAAATTTACTGATCCCTTTTATTAATAATAAAGTAAAATATCCTAATACAACCAAAAGCAACTTTTCTTTAAATGGTGCTTATATTGATAGGCTTAATTATTATCAACTTTCCTCTTTTACGACCAATTGGGGATATGAAACAAAGAAAAATAAAAATGGCTTTGAAAATACCTGGCTATACAAACCTATTAATATTGAATTGTACCATATTGCCAAATTTAGTAAGCTAGATAGCCTTTTGCTATTGAATCCATTCCTAAGATCTTCATTTAACGAAGGCAATGTTATTAGTCAAACATTTAGCTATGTTCATTCAGGCCCCTCTTTACTTCATCCTAATCAAAATAATTATTTAAGATTGGGTATAGAAGAAGCAGGTGGCTTACTTGGTATGTCCACTGCTATTCAAAAAAATATATACCGATATATTAAAGCAGAAATAGAGGTAAGAAAACTATTCAAATTTTCCTATACCGAATTAGCTTGGCGATTCATGGGTGGCTGGGCAAACAATTATAGCAACGACCCTGTTTTAAAAGGACAACTTCCTTTTTTCAAACAATTTACTGCAGGGGGACCCTATAGTATGCGCGCTTGGGGATTAAGACAGTTAGGATTAGGTAGTTCTCAGTTTTATGACACCAGTGCAAAAAGTCAAAACTTTGATCGTTTTGGTGACATACAATTAGAAACCAATTTAGAATATAGATTCCCATTGCTACAAATGGGCTCTTATAAAATTAGTTCTGCCCTATTTACGGATATTGGTAATATTTGGAATACAAGCGAATCCAGCATAGATCCTGCTGCAGGTTTTAAATTAGACAAACTTTATAAAGATTTAGCAATTGGTGTAGGTACAGGAATTAGATTAGATTTTAATTATTTTATCATCCGTATCGATTATGCCTTAAAAATGAAAGACCCTACTCGCTTGTATAATAATGGATGGATGGATCTGACAAATTTAAAATGGGCTGATATAAAACCAAATGGAGTAAGAGTAAACAACTATGCTTGGCAATTTGGAATTGGACTTCCTTTCTAAACCAATGGACTAATTCGTTTTTTTATCCTCGGTCATCTCGCCATCAGAGGCGGCTACTAAAGCTTCAATTTCAACCTGTAAGTCCTGCCATTGAATGGCATTAGCTACTTCAAAGTCGCCAATTTTTGTGCGCCTCAAACTACTCATGTAAGCACCCACTTGTAATGCATCACCAAAATCTTTTACCAAGCTACGAATATAAGTTCCTGTAGAACACATTACTTTAAAACCGATAGTTGGTAAGTCGATAGAAGTAATTTCAAAACTAATGATGTTTACTTTTCTTGGATCTACTTTTACTTCAATTCCTTTTCTTGCAGATTCATACAAACGTCTACCATCTTTTTTGATAGCAGAATGTTGTGGTGGCATTTGTAAAATTTCACCCAAAAATGGAAGCACCGCATTTTGTATTTCATCTATAGATAAATGCTCAATAGATTTAAAATTTTCTGGCTCAGATTCTAAATCATACGTAGGCGTAGTAGCACCCAACACCATCGTGCCAGTGTATTCTTTGGGCATGCCCATGTAATGATCAATTTGCTTGGTAAAACTACCTGTACAAACAATCAACAAGCCCGTAGCCAAAGGATCTAAAGTTCCTGCGTGTCCTATTTTTAAAATTCGAGTAAGCCCTCTGACTTTTTTTACAATATCAAAAGAGGTCCAACGCAAGGGCTTGTCAATAAGCAACATTTTTCCCTCTAAATAAGGAACAAGCACTTTAAGTATGGGCTTTTGTTTCATGAATATTGAAACTTAAAACTAATAAGCTCTAGCGAATAACACTCGCTGAGTGGAAGCATTTCCAGTTAAGATACACTTCCCATTTTCTAATGGATTGTCTAATGGAATACAACGAATGGTTGCCTTGGCTAATTCTTTAATTTTATCTTCTGTTTCAGCAGTTCCATCCCAATGCGCTAAAACAAAACCAGCTTTGGTATCAAGTATATTTAAAAAATCATCCCATGTATCTGCTTTAGTAATGTGCTCGTCGCGGTATTGTTTAGCACGCTCAAATAAATTGGCTTGAATTTCTACTAATAAATTTTCTACGGTTTGCGTTAATCCTTCCATCGCCACAGCCGATTTTTCTTTCGTATCACGACGCGCTAATTCAACTTGTTTGTTTTCTAAATCGCGTGCACCAATAGCAATTCTAATAGGCACTCCTTTTAATTCGTATTCTGCAAATTTCCATCCTGGTCTTGCATGATCCGAATTATCGTATTTTACTCTAATGCCAGCTGCCTTAAATGATTTCACCATTTCTGCTACTTTCTCATCCAATACTTGCTTTTGTTCTTCTCCTTTATAAATAGGAACAATCACTACTTGTATAGGTGCAATGCGTGGTGGTAAAACTAAACCTTCATCATCACTATGTGTCATTACTAGGCCTCCAATTAATCTTGTGCTTACTCCCCAGCTTGTAGCCCAAACATATTCTTGTTTATTATTTTGATCACTAAACTTTACATCAAATGCTTTTGCAAAATTTTGTCCTAAGAAATGGGAGGTACCTGCTTGCAATGCTTTTCCATCCTGCATTAACGCCTCAATGCAATAGGTATCTTCTGCTCCTGCAAATCTTTCGTTGGCCGATTTTACTCCTTTAATAACAGGCACTGCCATCCAGTTTTCTACAAAGTCGGCATACACATTCAACATCTGTTTTGTTTCTGCAATGGCTTCTTGTGCAGTAGCATGCGCTGTATGCCCTTCTTGCCATAAAAATTCTGCGGTACGTAAAAATAAACGTGTACGCATTTCCCATCTTACCACATTCGCCCATTGATTTACTAAAATGGGTAAATCACGATAAGACTGAATCCAAGTTTTATAGGTATTCCAAATAATGGCTTC